>DASRMG010000111.1:0-28262 GCA_035648035.1 Desulfosporosinus sp.
GAAGCATCTCTGGACGATTCTAATGTCCAGAGGTTTGCGCAATATATTCACCGGCTCTCGGATTCAACCCAGTTCGTTGTGATCTCTCATCGCAAAGGAACGATGGAGTCGGCTGATGTTTTGTATGGGATTACCATGGAAGAGTGCGGGGTGTCCAAGTTGCTTTCGGTTCGACTTAATGAACAGAGACTTGCATGACACAAGCGCTCGATACTCACGACGGTCCCTTCTCGCCATCCTTGGCTACAGGGACACTTGTCCATCCTTGGACAGCGCTCTAATTCAGCATCGGGACATGCCGTGTAAGCTCTTTGTCGATGGGGAGCGGGGTTCCCGCCAAATTCGCCTTCCTTGGCTCAGTTGGCGGCAGTGCACGTCCTTGTGCACTGCCCCGTATATGGGGTCGCTTACGCGGAGTTTGCTAATTTGCTTACGTAAAGACGTCGCACTTGTGTCACGCTACGTCCGGCTCTAGGTATGGGGAACTGTATGTAGGCTAGGGACAGCTCTTCCCACTAGGGGACGGTTCTTGCATGCATGTGAGGACGTGTGTTTTGGGAGACGGCACATTTCATGTGCAACCGTCGTGCCACTGGGGTGCTGGAACGGGACAAGTGATGGAGCTTGAACAAGGAACGTACGTTGAAAATGAATTAATATAGCAATGCAGGATGTATTATGATAATCTAATCTAGTATTTAAAATTATACATAAACTTTGAACCTCTATTATGGATATATGAGAGGAAGTTAAAATATTGGCAGGATTTTTCACGAAGCTTAAAGAAGGTCTTACTAAAACCCGGGAAAATTTTGTGGGTAAGGTTGAAGAAGTTTTTACGGGTCGTAAGAAAATAGATGAAGAATTATACGATGAACTAGAAGAGGTTCTAATCCGTTCAGATGTTGGGGTTAATACATCACTCCAATTGGTTGAAGGCTTGCGCAAAGCCGTTAAAGAACGGAAAATATCGGATCCGAGTGAGCTTGCGCTGGTCCTTCAAGAATTGATCGCCGAATTATTGGGCGAGGAAGAAACATTAACCTCAGCAAAGAAAGGCCCGAGCATTATTCTCGTGGTGGGCGTCAACGGGGTTGGTAAAACGACGACGATTGGTAAGCTGGCGAATCGATTAAAGAAGGATGGGAAACGGGTTATTATGGCTGCAGGAGACACCTTTCGGGCAGCAGCGATTGATCAACTTGAGGTTTGGGGAGAACGATCGGGAATCGAGGTTATTAAACATCAGGAAGGCGCGGATCCTGCAGCGGTTGCCTATGATGCGGTTCAAGCCGCAAAGTCCCGGAGCATAGACGTTGTGCTGATTGATACCGCTGGCCGCCTTCATAATAAAGTAAATCTGATGGAAGAGTTGCGTAAGGTTAAGCGGGTCATTGCACGCGAAATTCCGGGAGCACCTCATGAAGTTTTACTGGTACTGGATGCCACTACCGGACAAAATGCCTTGCAACAAGCCAAGCAATTTCAAGAAGTCGCAGGTGTCACGGGTATTGTCTTAACGAAGCTAGATGGTACAGCAAAAGGTGGCGTCGTGTTAGGAATACGAGGAGAAACTGGGATTCCTGTGAAATGGATTGGGATTGGCGAGGGAATTGATGATCTGCGTCCGTTTGTTCCTAAGGACTTCGCGGCAGCACTTTTTAATAGGTCTGACGAGGAGGAATAATTCTGATATACTATGGATTAATTGGGGGAACGGGAGTAGAGCATATTACTCTGACAGAACAGCGTGTTATCACGGTGGATACTCCTTATGGATCGGTTGAACCCGTTGTGGGTAAACTTGCAAATCGTGAGATAGTTTTCATGAGCAGACATGGACGCGAACACACAACACCTCCCCACCTCGTGAATTACAGAGCTAATATTTGGGCGTTCCGAAAATTAGGCGTGCAAAAAATTATTGCGACAGGGGCTGTTGGCTCTTTGTCCTCCAATTTTCTCATAGGCGAGTTGGTTCTTCTAGACCAGTTTCTTGATTTTACTAAAACCCGTCCGTCGACATTTTACGAAGGTGGGCAACAAGGTGTACTCCATGTGGATATGACAGAACCCTATTGTTCTGCTTTACGGCAGGTTATTATGGACGCGTCGGAGAAAATTGGGATTGCGGTAAGCAATGGGGCATGTTATGTTTGTACAGAAGGACCACGTTTTGAAACGCCTGCAGAGATTAGAATGTTTCAACGCTTTGAGGCTGACCTCGTCGGAATGACAAGCGTCCCAGAAGTTGTTCTGGCTCGTGAGCTTGGAATGTGTTACGCCACCATAGGGATGGTTACGAATGAAGCAGCTGGAATTGCATCACATCCATTAACCCACGCAGAAGTGATGGAAAGCATGAAGGCACTAGGGGTAAAGGTAGCACAGCTCATTCAAGCCACGTTTGAGTTAGAGGCTCCCAGTCAGAATTGTCTATGTGCCTCAGCGAATGGAGAAGTCGGTAAGTTTTAGAAAGGCAGTGTGACGATGAAATCTATCGAATGGCTAGGAAATTCCTTGCGACTATTAGATCAGAGCAAGCTTCCTGTTGAAACTGTATATCGCAATGCAATGTCTTATAAGGATGTGGCAGAGGCTATTGAAAACATGGAAGTACGTGGTGCGCCTGCCATTGGGGCAGCGGCTGCTTATGGATTTGTCTTAGGTGCATTAGAGTACCAAGGAGATATAGAAGGGCTACCCAGTCACATGGAAATAGTACAAGACAGACTTGAGGCAACTCGGCCCACGGCGGTTAATTTGTTTTGGGCACTTCGCCGCATGGAAGATCGTTTACGTGAATGCTGGGAGCTCGAAGATTTAGATGAGGTTCAGAATAATTTAATTGAGGAAGCGAATAGCATTGCTGAAGATGATCGTAAAATGAATCGCCTTATTGGGGAATATGGCAATGAGATTGTCCCAGATAAGGCCAATATTCTGACCCATTGTAACGCGGGTGCCTTAGCTACTGTAGAATACGGTACTGCGCTTGGGGTCATTAGAAAGGCGCATGAGGCGGGTAAGACGATTCATGTTTATGCGGATGAAACACGACCCTTATTACAAGGGGCACGTCTTACAGCCTTAGAGCTTATGCAAGATAAAATTCCAGTGACGGTCATTGCGGATAATATGGCCGGATTCTTAATGCAACAAGGTAAGGTTGACCTCGTGATTGTGGGAGCGGACCGAATCGCAGCCAATGGAGATACCGCGAACAAAATCGGAACTTACTCCGTAGCAGTTTTAGCCCATGCGCATGGCATTCCTTTTTATGTAGCGGCTCCCACCTCGACCATTGATTTAAAAGTAGCCACTGGCCAAGAAATACCGATTGAAGAGCGCCCTGACAAGGAAATGCGAGAGTTCTTTGGGATGCAAGTGGCACCTATAGAAGTCAAGGTTTATAATCCAGCGTTTGATGTCACCCCAGCGAAATATATTACGGGTATTATTACAGAAAAAGGAATTGTGTCACCGCCCTTTTCTGTTAATCTTCTTAAATTAATGGTGCGATCCTAATGGCCAAGATTTTAATACGGGCCATGGTGCTACCCATGACAGGATCAGACGTGTTTTATCCCCAAGGGGAAATTGCGATAGAAAATGACCGAATTGTTTCGGTCGGGGAACTGGGCTCAGCGCCTGCGGGGTTTGTTCCGGACCGTATTATGGAATTGCCCAATGATGTGGTGATGCCGGGTTTAATTAACACCCATACTCACGCAGCCATGACGTTACTTAGGAGTTATGCAGACGATCTGCCGCTGATGGCTTGGCTTAACGAGAAAGTCTGGCCTTTCGAAGAGAAATTGACGGAGGAAGACATTTACTGGGGGACGGCGTTAGCACTTTGTGAAATGATTCGTTCTGGAACGACGACCATGCTTGATATGTATGCTTCTATGGATCAAGTGGCAGAAGTGGTGATCAAGGCAGGGACACGCGCTGTCCTTTCGAGAGGGCTTATTGGAAATGGTCCCAACGGCAAACGGGCTTTAGAAGAGAACATTGAATTAGTTCAGCGTTACAACGGAGCGGGTAATGGTCGGGTGAGTATCATGTTTGGCCCTCACGCACCTTACACTTGCTCGGGGGAGTATCTTCAAAAAGTTAAAATTGAGGCGGATCGCTTGGGGGTAGGGATACATATTCATGTGGCTGAAACGAGCGATGAGATTAAGATGATTCAAGAGCAATACGGAAAAACGCCGGTGCAGTGGCTCGATGACTTAGGACTTTTTGGAGGACATGTTGTGGCAGCACACTGTGTTCATGTAACGCCGAAAGATATGGACATCTTGGCTAGTAAACACGTCTGCGTGGCGCATAACCCCGAAAGTAATATGAAACTTAGCAGTGGAACTGCTCCCATCACTGAGCTACGTGCCAAAGACGTTGTCATAGGACTCGGAACCGATGGGGCATCTAGTAACAACAATCTAGATCTTTTTGGGGAGATGCGCTCAGCAGCACTCCAGCAAAAGCTACAAGTGGATTCGACCGCACTTCCGGCCTATGAAGTCTTAGAAATGGCTACGGTTGGTGGAGCACAAACACTCGGACTTAAAGAGGTCGGAATGCTCGCCCCGGGCTATAAAGCAGATATTATCACGATAGACATGGATCAACCGCATTTCTATCCTCGTTTCTCTATCCCGTCCCATCTCGTCTATGTTGCTCATGCAGGGGACGTACGCACAGTCATGGTCGACGGGAAACTTCTCATGGAAGAACGGAAAATTTTGACTATGGATGTACATAAGGTTTGTACCGAAGCGGAAACAAGGGCAAAGCGTATTGCGGCGGAGCTTAATGCTTAATTACGATGGATTCATATATTAGTAGGGGCAATTCATTAAATGAATTGCCCCTACTTGACAAACCGGAGATTATAGTCTAATATTCGTCTGTAAAGTAAAAGTACTTTACAGGGGGTCGGGATGGAAGAACTCACTAGAAGAGCTCTCTTAGCAGATTTTTATGGTCCACTTCTTACGGATAAGCAACGAAACGTTTGGGATCTTCACTACCAACAGGACCTTTCCTTGGCAGAAATAGCTGAGATAGAACATATAAGCCGTCAGGCTATTCATGATTTGATCAAACGCACAGAACGGATCCTCGCAGAATACGAGGAGAAATTGGGACTCGTACAGAGGTTTAGCGTAGAACGTGAGAAATTAATGGGTGTATTGATCTTATCAAAGGGATTAAAGGTACAAGATTTTACCAATCAGTCAGCCTGGGAGCGCCACCAACAACTGCGCGCTATGATTGATGAGGTTTATGTAAATATTTAAGAGTTAAATGGATCAAAGCGAAAGCGGGGGCTGGCATGTTTCAAGGACTAAGCGACAAACTCCAAGAAACATTTAAGCGGCTCAAAGGAAAGGGCAGGCTAAAGGAAGCAGATGTCAACGAGGCAATGCGCGAGGTTCGCGTTGCATTATTGGAGGCAGACGTTAACTTTAAAGTGGTCAAGGACTTTGTGGCCAAGGTTAAAGAACGTTCGATCGGACAGGAAGTCTTAGAGTCCCTGTCACCAGCACAGTTCGTCATTAAGATCGTGCATGAAGAAATGATTGACCTTATGGGGGGCGCAACCGGTAAAATTCTCATCGCCTCAAAGCCACCCACGGTCATCTTACTCATAGGGCTTCAAGGAGCAGGAAAAACAACCCATGCGGCTAAATTAGCCAATATGTTAAAGAAACAAGGAAAGCATCCACTGTTGGTTGCTTGTGATATTTATCGACCCGCTGCGATCAAGCAATTGCAGGTCTTGGGGGACCAACTCGATGTGCCGGTTTTTTCGATAGGGCAAGAGGCTCCGGTGGATATTGCCACGGCCAGCATCAAGTACGCTAATTCGAATGGGCAAGATGTCGTTATTATCGATACCGCTGGACGGTTACATATCAACGAAGAGTTGATGACTGAACTTCGGGATGTTAAAGCCGCTGTGAAACCACATGAGATTTTATTAGTGGTCGACGCTATGACCGGTCAGGACGCAGTGAATGTTGCGGAATCATTTCACAAAGAAATGGGTCTTGATGGTGTCATTCTCTCAAAGCTGGATGGGGATACTCGCGGTGGGGCTGCGCTGTCTATTAAAGCAGTTACCGGTTGTACGATTAAGTTCGCCGGGATTGGCGAGAAAATGGATGCCCTAGAACCCTTCCACCCTGACCGTATGGCTTCTCGAATCTTAGGCATGGGTGACGTTCTGACCTTAATCGAGAAAGCGCAAGACTCTTTTGATGAAAAAAAGACCAAAGAAATGGAACAGAAGCTGCGCAAAAGTGAACTAACCCTCGAAGATTTTCTGGAGCAGATGCAGCAAATGAAAAAAATGGGTCCGCTTTCCTCGATTATGGAAATGTTACCAGGTGGTATGAGTAAACAATTAAAAGACGTGACCATCGACGAAAAAGATACAGCCCATATGGAGGCCATTATTCGCTCCATGACAGTCGAAGAACGTCGGAAACCATCTGTTATTAAGGATTCTCGTAAAAAAAGGATCGCTAAAGGAAGCGGTACAAAAGTTCAGGATGTTGGACGTCTTATCAAACAGTTTGAACAAATGCAACAAATGATGAAGCAATTTGCTGGTGGTGGGGGCAGTGCCTTAGGGATTCCTGGGATGCGTAAAAAAGGAAAAAAAGGCAAGAAACCACGACTTGGGTAGGAACTTGCATGACGCTGGGGATTTATTTTGATGGACACACGCTTAAATAGCGTTGTTTATATAATAAACTTGCTTTAAACGGAGTTTATACTCCATCTTGAAGTTTAGTTCAAAAGACGAGAGGCTTGAAGCTTCGCAAATATAATGAGGAGGTGAAAATATGGCTACTAAAATTCGTTTATGCCGCATTGGTGCGAAAAAGAATCCTATCTATCGTATGGTGATTGCTGACGCTAGAGCGCCTCGTGATGGAAAATTCATCGAACAAATTGGATACTATGATCCTGCAACGGACCCTGTAGTTTTGAAGATTGACGAGGAAAAGGCTTTAAAATGGCTCTCGACCGGAGCGCAACCTTCAAGTACTGCTAAGTCGTTGTTGAGTCAGGCTGGTATCATCGCTAAATTCCACGAGTCCAAGAACTAAGTGTAAGTGAGAGAGGTGGTTCCTGTGAAGGAACTTGTAGAAATCCTCGCGAAAGCACTGGTTGATCACTCTGACCAAGTGCTCGTCACCCAATCTGAGACAGATAAAAGCGTTCATTTGCAGCTAACTGTCGCTCCTGAAGATATGGGTAAGGTTATTGGGAAACAGGGAAAGATCGCCAATGCTATTCGCACTTTAGTTAAAGCGGCAGCCGTCAAAGACGGTCGCCGAGTTCATATGGACATTGATCAATAACGTTGAGAAGGGCTTAGTGCCCTTCTTTAAAACTATCTTCTTGTAAAGGGGGGCAAACTATGAATGATGACGTGTTGATTGGAGAGGTGTTGCGTCCACAAGGGTTCAGCGGTGAACTGAAGATCTATCCGCTAACAACTGACCCTGCAAGATTTATGAAATTGCAGGAAGTCACCTTGAAGTGCGAGGCGATCAAGAAAAGCTTTAAGATTATTTCTGCGCGGGTACATATGGATTTGGTCTTTCTCATAGTCGAGGGGATTGAGGGTTTAGAGCAAGCCGAAAAGTACCGGGGGTGTGCAGTTTTGATTGACCGCTCGGAAGTTCCTCCTCTACAAGAGGGCTGGTACTATTTTGAGCTTGAAGGTATGCAAGTTTATGAGGAGGATGTCTTGTTAGGCACCTTATCTCAAGTCTTGGAAACTGGAGCAAATGATGTCTATTTGGTCAAGGGCGCTAAAGGCGATATATGTGTCCCAGCACTTAAAAGTGTTGTGTTACATGTGGATGTCGAGGGCCGACGCATGGATGTCAAACTTCCTCTAGGATTGTTGGAGGGTTAAAGATCGAATGATTCAATTTACCGTCTTAACGTTATTTCCAGAAATGTTTGCGCCTCTACAAGAAAGCATCCTGAGACGCGCACAAGAAGCGGGCTTGGTTAAAATACAGTTTGTGAACTTTCGTGATTATGCGACCAGCAAACACAAGAATGTGGATGATGTTCCATATGGCGGAGGGGCTGGCATGCTCTTAAAACCAGAGCCTATTTTTTCAGCCATACGAGATTTGCCACAGTCGTCTGGTAGACGAAGGGTTATTCTCTTGTCTCCACAAGGAGCTGTCTTTAGTCAAAAAAAAGCTGAAGCGTTGTCTGAACAAGAGGAACTGGTTTTTATATGCGGGCATTACGAGGGATTTGATGAGCGAATCCGCGAATTGGCAGACGAAGAGTTGTCCATTGGGGACTACGTGTTGACAGGTGGAGAACTGGCTGCAATGGTGATGATTGATGCAGTGGCTCGTCTTATTCCCGGAGTTCTCGGAGAAGACACTTCTGCTGAAGAGGATTCACACAGCATCTCACTTTTAGAATATCCTCAGTATACGCGTCCTGCTGATTTCGAGGGGAGGCAGGTTCCCGAAGTTTTATTATCCGGTCATCACGCGAATATTAAGCGGTGGCAGAGAAAAGAGTCACTAAGGCGCACCTTTTTGCGCCGGCCAGATTTAATTAAGGCCGTCACTTTTGAAACAGACGATTATCTGATTTTGGAAGAACTTGCGCTTGAACACGAAGAAATTGTAACGTGGCGAGCTTTGTGGCAACAGCTCTGTCCTCCGCCCAAACGACGGCGGAAGTAGTTGGGAGGAAATCGATGGCAGACATCTATTTAGCATTAATTCATGCCCCAGTTTACAACAAAAATATGGAGACGGTCGCAACTTCGATCACAAACTTGGATCTTCATGATATTGCTCGTTGCTCAACAACCTATGGCATAAAACGTTATTTTGTCGTTCATCCCGCTGAAGCACAACGACAACTTGCCGGACGTATCATGGGGTTTTGGCAAGAAGGGTATGGCGCGAATTATAATCCTGATCGCCAAGAAGCGTTTTCACGGGTGAAAATTGCCAAGAATTTAACGGAAGTATATGCAGAAATAGAAGCAGAACAGGGCGTAGCTCCCCTTAAAGTTGCGACGGATGCTAGAAAGTATGCCAATACAATCACTTATGCACAGCTTCGTGAAGACATAGAAACTAAGGAAGTTCCAATTCTCTTACTATTCGGTACGGGTTGGGGACTCCTTAAAGAAGATGTTGAGCAGATGGATCGGATTTTGGAGCCCATCTATGGACCCACGGATTATAACCATCTATCGGTGCGTTCTGCCGTAGCCATTATCTTAGACCGCTTACGTGGACACTGAGAATCAGACAACTAAGAAAATTGTTGCGTACATAAAGGTGTTATGATAGAATATGTAGGTCTGATAATAGGTGGTCCGCTCGCTGAAAATCAGTGTATGAACATCTAGACAGGGAAGGAGGGAATTTTATAATGGATTATATTCGTATGATTGAAGAAGAACAAATGAAAAAGGATCTTCCTACCTTCCGACCAGGGGATACAGTGCGTGTACATGTGCGTATCGTTGAGGGAACCCGTGAACGTATTCAAGTATTCGAAGGGCTTGTCATCGCAATGAAAGGTGGCGGCATTAGAGAGACTTTTACTGTTCGTCGTGTAGTTTCTGGTGTCGGGGCAGAACGTACTTTCCCGTTGCACTCACCTCGTTTGGATAAGATTGAGGTGGCTCGCCGGGGTGTGGTTCGCCGGGCTAAGCTTTATTACTTACGTGCTCTTTCAGGTAAGGCGGCACGGATTCGCGATCGTCGAACCGTATAAGGATAAAAATGAGCTGGAGCAATCTGGCTCATTTTTTTTACCTGCCAGTTGTGGACTGTAATATTTATCGTTTTGTGGCGTATGCTCCAACGATTCTTGTTCATACTAGAAGAAGAATGTAAGAGGGGAGCGAAACCATGGAACGTCAGAAATCGTCAAAGAGAAAATGGTTATTAATTATTATCGGTGCAGTACTACTGATCGGCGGAGTGCTTCGTTGGGGAGTATTACAACCCTATGTGATTAAGCAACCTTCAATGGAACCTGGTCTGGTTTCAGGAGATCGCATTGTCGTCAATCGTCTCGCATATCGTGGTTCGGCTCCCGCCAGAGGGGATGTCATTGTGTTTGCGTTTCCTAAGGATTTAAAGCGAACCTTCGTCAAACGAGTCATTGCAGTTGAGGGTGAAACGGTCGAACTTCGCGATAATAAGGTTTTTGTCAATGAAAAAGTTGTTGAGGAGCCTTATGTCAAACAGGGAGATTATCCACCTTATGGTCCAGAAGCGGTTCCAATAGGGAAGGTATTTGTCTTAGGGGATAATCGTCGTGAGAGCGAAGACTCCCGGGAATGGGGTCTTCTCCCTAAGAACTACCTCTTAGGAAAAGCTTGGTTGTTGTACTATCCCTTTCAACGGTTTAGATCTTTCGACGCAAACTAAAAGTATAAATAGATAACGAAGTTCTTTTTAAGAAGAGGATGAAGAGGGATATCATGAGTATTCAATGGTTTCCGGGGCATATGGCGAAAGCAAGACGCCTTTTAATTGAGCAACTTGAATGGGTCGATGTCGTTTTAGAACTTGCAGATGCTCGAATACCAGTTAGTAGTCGTAATCCAATGCTTAATAAACTGCTTGGAAATAAACCGCGTTTATTACTCCTAAATAAGGTGGATTTAGCAGACTCCACTTGGACAGCAAAATGGCTTACTAACTTAAGAACCTCAAGTCCTGTTTATGCGGTGAGCGCAACGACAGGCCTTGGCGTTAAACAGATTGTACCAGAATTGGAACGCATGGTTATGGCTAAACAAGCAAGACAGGCTAAAAAGGGTATTCGTCCGCAGGCTATTAAGGTCATGATTGTGGGAATCCCTAATATTGGTAAGTCATCCTTGATTAATCAATTAACGGGCGGGGCCCAAGCAAAAGTGGGTAACAAACCAGGCGTGACTCGCGGAAATCAATGGGTCAGAATTCATGAACGAGTTGAACTGTTAGATACACCAGGCATGTTATGGCCGAAATTTGAAGTGCCTGAAATCGGCATGAAGCTGGCCGCTCTTGGCGCCATCAAGGATGACGTGTATGATATTGAAGAATTAGCGATATGGATCATTGATTGGCTTAAGTTGCACTCTCCCAATGCCTTACTCCGTTATCAGGTCGCCGATGCAGAGGTAACGTTGGAGAGCCTCGGACGAAAACGTGGGTGTTTAATTCACGGAGGTCGTGTGGATCTGCTAAAGGCTGCCAAACTTTTCTTGAAGGAACTTCGAATGGGACAACTTGGTCCAATTACCATGGATTATATGTCTCAATAAAGTTTGTGCATTGATAATGTATATCGTACCATTAATAATGCATATTCCTCTTCAAATAAAGGAATTTGCTTTTTTTTATCGAAATATAATATAACACGTGAATACATGAATATAGGTAGAGAAGAGGAGAAAAGTGTGGAGCCATTATCCCACATGAATGTAAGGGAAGTAGAAGAAGCACTATTTAAAGATCCTTCCCCTCGCATGCTTTGCGCATGTCAGAAGGATCCACGTCAAGGCGTGAGGCATCTGGCGGTACGTTTGCTTAAGTTTCAGCAAGCGCAAGCCGTAGAAGACGCCCGTATTCAGCAAATGCTTATCGAAGAAAATAAATTATGGCAACAGGGCTGGGTGTTGCTGGCGGGCATTGACGAAGCAGGAAGAGGACCTCTGGCAGGTCCCGTGGTGGCTGCAGCGTGTATTCTTCCGGTAAGATTTAATTTGCCGGGTGTTAATGATTCTAAAATGCTGACTGAAAGTAAACGAGAAAAGCTTTTCCCGCTGATTCAAGCTCAGGCCATTGACTATGCTATTGGAAGTGCTGAACCGGCTGAGATTGATGCCTTGAATATTTTACAAGCGACCAAGCTGGCCATGAAACGCGCTGTTGAGGGATTGACAGTTCGTCCTAACTACTTAATGATTGACGCTTTAAAGCTCCCAAATGTTCGTCTACCACAGCTCCCACTCGTGAGGGGAGACCAATTAAGTGCGACAATCGCAGCTGCTTCCATTCTAGCCAAGGTAACCCGTGATCGCTTAATGGTGGAGCTCGATGCCCTTTACCCAGAATATACGTTTTCCAAGAATAAAGGATATGGCACGAGTGAGCATATGGAAGTTTTGCGACGACTAGGCCCCTGCCCTCTTCATCGAAAAAGTTTTGCGCCGATGAAACTAGGGACCTCTGCTATTTAGAGCTAAATAGTGGACGTTGCATTTGCAATATTTATTGACCATTGCCCTTGAATGTGGCACAATAAGTTGGGCATATTTATTCAATCCATTAAAAAATGAAAGGAGGTTAAGAGGATGGGTGATAATAATTTTGCTGGAGTAGTGGTATTTCTTATTGGTGCAATTGTAGTATCCATGATTATGATGTTAATGCCAAAGTTGTTGGCACCCAACAAGCCACACAAAGAAAAGTTGACGACGTATGAGTGCGGCAACGAGACAATTGGTCGGACCTGGCTCGGATTCAAGAGCAATTATTTCATGGTTGCGTTAGTCTTTGCTGTCTTTAGTGTTGAAACTGTCTTATTGTACCCTTGGGCACTCACATTCCAAAAGCTGGGGACATTCGCCTTCGTAGAAATGTTCATCTTTATTGTCATTCTCTTAGTCGGTTTCTGGTATGCTTGGAAGGAAGGTGCATTAGAGTGGATGTAACCTTAGAAAAACGTATGCGCGATGACGAAACATTGCTGGAAAAAAACTTTGTAGTTGGTAACTTAGATAGCCTTCTGAATTGGGCCCGAGGACATTCCTTCTGGCCAGTGACGTTGGGGTTAGCCTGTTGTGCGATTGAGATGATGGCTACTGGTGGACCTCGTTATGATATTTCGAGATTTGGCTGGGAGGTTTTTCGTGCTTCCCCACGTCAAGCGGATGTCATGATTGTAGCAGGAACCTGTACACGGAAGATGGCACCCTTGTTGCGTCGTGTTTATGACCAAATGCCTGAGCCCAAATGGGTGATTGCTATGGGCAGTTGCGCAAACGCAGGGGGACCCTTTGTGGACTCCTATTCTATGATGGCAGGCGTTGATAAGGTCGTGCCGGTGGATGTTTATATTCCTGGCTGCCCACCACGTCCAGAATCTTTGTTATATGGGTTATTACAACTTCAATACAAAGTTTCGAATCCTGCTAAGGTGAGGTTAATGAAGCATGGAAAATAACGAGCAATTAATTCAACAAGTGAAAGATCTCTCAATTAAAGTTAATGGTGAAGTCGAAGAGAGTTTTGGGGTACTTATCTTAAAAGTTAAGGCTTCTTACATTATCGAAACTTTGACCGCAGCCAAAGAATTCAAAGAGGTTCCCTGTGATTTTCTTCACGATTTATGTGGAGTAGATCTAATGGATCATTTTGAAGTGGTTTATCAGTTGTCAAGCCTACACGGCCAACAAAAGTTACGTGTAAAGGCTATCTTGAATCGGGAGGATCCTGTGATTGATTCTGTGACACCACTCTGGCAGGGCGCAGACTACTTAGAGCGTGAGGCCTATGATATGTTCGGAATTATATTTAATGGACATCCAAATCTCAAACGAATCTATATGTGGGATGATTTTGAAGGTTATCCACTGCGCAAGGACTACGTGACCGAGCCTATTGAGGTCCGTAACATCACGCGCACTCGGATAGAAGGGGAATAGGGGGTTAACCATGAATATGAATATTAATGACACCGAAGAACTTATTTTAAACATGGGCCCCCAGCACCCGAGTATGCACGGTTTGTTCCGTATGGTGGTCCATTTACAAGGGGAAACAGTTACTAAAATTATACCCAAGATCGGTTATCTCCATCGAGGGATGGAAAAACTGGCTGAAAGCCGAACTTATTCACAGTTTATCCCGTATACGGATCGGTTGGATTACCTAGCGTCGCCGCATAATAACTGGGCTTACGTCCAAACTGTTGAAAAGCTTATGGGGGTAGAAATACCTGAGCGTGCCGAATACCTTAGGGTTATCTTCGGTGAGCTTGCCCGTATTGCCAGCCATCAGGTTATGATTGCCAGTACGGCGCTCGATATGGCGGGCTGGTCTGCCTGGTCTTACGCTTTCCGTGATCGAGAACGAATCTGTGATATGTATGAGATGACCGCAGGGAGCCGGTTGACGGTCAATATTATGCGCATAGGAGGACTCAGTAATGAGCCACCTGAAGAATTTTGGCCTGCGCTACAATCGTTTTTAGATGATACTCCTGAGATGCTCGAAGAATATTACGGTATCTTTTTAGGAAATGAGATTGCCCAAGGTCGCTTGAAAAACGTGGGGATCTTATCGAAGGAACTGGCTGAAAACCTCTCCATTACCGGTCCGGTATTACGGGCTTCAGGTGTTAGTTACGACGTGCGCAAAGCAGAACCGTATAGCATCTACGACCGATTTGATTTTGATGTACCAGTTCGGACGGGGTGCGATAGTTATGACCGTACTATGATCCGAATGGACGAGATTGTAGAAAGTATCAAGATCATTAAACAAGCGGTGCGTGATATTCCTCAAGGCCCAATTATGGCCAAGGTACCTAAGGTGATTAAACCTCCAGTTGGTGAAGTGTATCACCGCGTCGAGAACCCTAAAGGGGAACTAGGATTTTACATTGTCAGTGACGGAACAAATAAACCAGCACGAGTTCGTATCCGCCCAGCGACATTTATTAATCTGCAAATGCTCCCGATTGTAGGTTTGGGTTGGAAAATCCAAGACGTTGTGGCAATCTTTGCAACCTTGGATGCGGTATTGGGTGAAGTCGACAAATAGTAAATTCCAATGAGGGGAGAAAAAGATGGAGACTATTAATAATCTGTTGCAGACTTTTAATGATCTGTTTTTGATTATTGCGAACGCCATCCGTGGTCTTTTTGCGGATCCCCACTCGGTTTGGGCTAATTTAACCATGGATATCATCAATTTTATTATCGTGGTTATCATTGTTGTCCTGGCAGCTTTGATCTTGATTTTACTTGAACGTAAGATTGCAGGTTGGACTTCACAGAGGACTGGTCCCAATCGTCTTGGTCCGCGCGGATGGTTTCAGACAATAGCAGATGCCTTAAAACTTATGGGGAAAGAAGATGTTACACCTGCCGGCGCTGATCGGTTAATCTTTAAAATCGCGCCCATGATCATCTTCTCACTCCCAATGATGACCCTAGCAGTCATACCTTATGGGAAGGGCATGGCACCCCTTGATCTTGATTTAGGTATTTTTTACTTTGTAGCCATCTCGTCTATATCTACACTCGCTTTCTTAATGGCTGGATGGGGCTCAAATAATAAATATTCTTTACTAGGAGCAATGCGGGCTGTCGCTCAGATGGTCAGTTACGAAATTCCCTTGCTCTTTTCGTTGCTTGGGGTGGTTATGATTACGCAGTCCTTTAATTTAGGCGTCATTGTGGAAGCGCAATCGACAATTCCCTTTATTGTTCTTCAGCCACTAGCGTTTGTAATTTTCATTATTGCCGGTTTGGCAGAACTGAACCGCGCACCGTTCGACCTTGTTGAAGCGGATCAAGAAGTCGTAGCAGGACCGTTTACTGAGTATACAGGACTTCGCTGGGGATTATTTTTCCTTGGAGAATACGGTAACATGACGGCAATGGCAGCACTTGGTGCAACGGTGTTCTTAGGCGGTTGGCAGGGACCTCTGATCTTACCAGGCTTCGTCTGGTTCTTTATGAAAACTGGGATTATCATTTTCTTTATGATGTGGGTTCGTTGGACCTTCCCTAGAATTCGTATTGATCATTTAATGAAATTAGCTTGGAAGATATTGTTACCACTTGCGATTTTGAACATTTTATTAACAGGTCTGGGAATCTACATTGTACGATTCGTGATGGGGGGGTGACACAGTGTTTGGTAAAGGTCTATTACAAGGTTTAGGCATCACGCTCAAACGCATGGTCGGTCCTAATATCACAGAGTTTTACCCAGAGGAAAAACCCAATCTTCCGACCAGGGTGCGTAGTTCCATGGGACTTGATCGGAATAAATGTATTTCTTGCAATATGTGTGCGATGGCTTGCCCGAACAAGGTCATCAAATTGACCAGCGAAAAAGATGAAACTACTAAGAAAAAAGTTCTCAAAACTTATCATATGGATGTTGGTCGTTGTCTATTCTGTGGCATGTGCGCTGAAGTTTGTCCTACCAAGGCTATAACAGTGACTCAGGAGTTCGAAAATTCTATCTACGAACCTGAGGACCTGCATTGGGACATGATTGCACGGGCTGAACGTAAAGGGAAGGTGGAGTAAGTATGGGTACAATATTTTTCTTCATCTTTGCAATTCTAGCGATAGCAGCAGCGTGGGGTGTGGTCACCTCGAAGAATATTATGCATAGCGCGCTCTACTTGGCCCTATCGTTTGCAGGAGTTGCAGCACTGTACATTCTCATGAATGCAGACTATTTAGCCGCCGTCCAGTTGCTGGTGTACACGGGAGGCATAGCAATCATGGTGATCTTCGCCGTGATGTTGACATTACGAGGGGACGTCCGTGAAAGCAACCCCGAAAACAAAGCTTGGGGATGGGGTGCAGTTGTATCTATCTTGATGTTTGTCATGATAGCGGCTGTCATCTACACGAATGCAGACTGGCGTATTTTACCCACAGCGTGGGACAACGCAGGAACAGCTGCAGATATTTCCCTATTATTACTCACTAAGTTTATGATTCCATTCGAAGCAGCTGCCGTTTTACTCACCGTAGCCTTAGTAGGCGCTGTAATCTTGGCGAAGGGAGTGAAAGTGAGCAAATGAGTTTAAGCAATCTAAGTAATTTAAGTGTTGGACTTTCAACGTATCTTCTCGTTGCAGCCATGCTCTTCTGTTTAGGACTATACGGAGTATTTGCAAAAAGAAATATGATTGCCATACTCATGTCCATCGAGCTGATGCTTAACGCCGTCAATATAAACTTTGTCGCGTTTAATCGCTTTCTGTGGAACGAAAAGGTTGACGTTCACTATGTACTCACAGGTCATGTCTCAGCACTATTCGTCATTATAGTCGCAGCCTCTGAAGTGGCCGTCGGCCTAGCACTAGTCATTGCAGTTTATCGCAACCGTCATACAACCAACGTGGATGAATTAAATTGGTTGAAGTGGTAAGAGAGTCTATGGAGAAGGTAGGTGTTCAAAGAAATGCATGATCTCTTTCAGTGGGCATGGTTAATTCCAGCTTTGCCCTTCCTGTCGTTTCTACTCATCGCCTTTGTCACGAAACGATCCAAAGGGCTATCTTCCACAATATCGATAATCTCGATTCTCACCTCGCTTGGCTTGGCAATTGCAATAGCCTATAGCGTCATTCAGGCGGGTGCTGAAATTGTGGAAAATCCTTCGATCACAAGCGTGAATTGGCTAAATATTTTAGGGTTAAAGATCGATTTTGGAACGATCATCGATCCCCTGAGTGCCATGATGTTATTTGTTGTTGCGCTGGTGGCATCAATGGTACAGATCTATTCTCTAGGTTACATGAAAGGAGACAAGGGTTGGTCACGTTACTATGCGTATCAATCATTGTTTGCATCCTCAATGCTGGGCATGGTTCTAGCGACTAATCTGTTACAACTCTTTATATTCTGGGAATTAGTCGGACTATGTTCCTACTTGCTCATTGGTTTTTGGTTCTTTAAAGTCTCAGCGAGAGAAGCTGCCAAGAAAGCCTTCATGACAACGCGAGTCGGAGACTTTGGCTTACTACTCGGGATGATATTTCTGTATACAAAGTTTGGAACGCTCGATTTTGCCGCTCTTTCTACAGCACTGAGCACGAACTTTCAGAATATAGCAGTGGTGGGTACCGTAAGCTATGTAACCGTCTTGTCGTTTCTAATCTTTATGGGACCGCTGGGCAAATCCGGACAGTTCCCCCTACACGTTTGGTTACCAGACGCAATGGAGGGGCCGACACCCGTAAGTGCCTTGATTCACGCAGCAACGATGGTTGTAGCCGGGGTATACCTAGTCGCCCGGATGTACTTCCTCTTTGATGCATCCCCCGCCGCCTTACAGTTTATTGCAGGAATAGGCGCTTTCACAGCGATCTTTGCAGCGTCGATTGCCATCGTGCAAAATGACATCAAACGGATCCTAGCGTATTCAACCTTAAGCCAACTTGGCTACATGATGTTAGCGCTCGGAGTCGGTTCGTTCTCTGGATCCATGTTTCACCTAATGACTCATGCGTTCTTTAAAGCCTTAATGTTCTTGGGTGCTGGTTCTGTGATTCTCGCAGTACACCATAAACAAGACATTTGGGATATGGGTGGACTGTGGAAAAAGATGCCGATCACCGGTTGGACCTTTTTAATCGGCGTTATGGCCATCTCAGGAATGCCACCGTTTGCAGGATTTTTCTCGAAAGACGAAATTCTAGCCAACGCACTACAATATGGGCATCCTATTGTATATGCAGTAGGACTGTTTACAGCGTTCTTAACGGCTTTTTACATGTGCCGATTGTTCTTTGTGGTTTTCATGGGACCAGAAAAACCAGAAAACCATACCCACGAATCGCCTTGGAGTATGACGATCCCACTAATCATCCTAGCTTTCTTCAGTGTTGTTGGGGGATGGGTCGCATTACCTGAGCATAACTTCGCTTTCTTCGTCCATTATGGAGAGTTTGAACATGAAGCGATTAACTGGGTTTTAGCGGGTATTTCAGTTCTAACAGGACTGCTCGGTATTGGCTTGGCCTACGCTATCTACGTCAAAAAAATTATCTTAGCAGAGAATATGGTTCTCAGATTCTCTGGAGTTCACAAAATACTCAAAAATGCATATTATATCGACGAGCTTTACCTATGGCTTATTGAACATGTTATGGGTGGCGTCAGCAGAGCCTTGTATTGGTTTGACATCTACATCGTTGATGGAATCATCAATGGAATTGCTCTAATAACGCGCGGTAGCGGTAAAACACTCCGCCTGACAGGTACAGGACAAGTACAAACGTACGCTATGGTGTTCTTTTTCGCCATTGTTGTTATTTTCATGATCTTCGCCTTTGGTGAAAATCAACTGACGGCACTTAACCCCTTAGCGACGCTAGGAGGTGTGAGATAATGCCTGTACTGCCAATAGTCGGCTCAACGTCATTGATTTTGCCCTTCGCGCTGCTAGCCCCGTTAGTGGCCATGTTATTAATTGTATTCTTACCGAAAGAAGAGAGTAAAGCAATAAAACTAGTTGCCGCCATGGGAATGTTCGTATCCCTAGCACTCTCAATTTACGCCTGCTTCGCCTATGACAGAGTGTTGGGCGGAATGCAGTTCACCTTAACCATTCCCTGGATTCCTGACCTCGGTGTTAACTTAGCACTGGGTGTAGACGGAATAAGCTTACCCATGCTTCTGTTGACGAACCTGATTGGATTTTCATCCATCTACGCGTCTTGGAATATGGAGAAGAGAGTTAAGGAATACTTTATCTTATTGCTCATTCTCATTGCCGGTGTCATGGGAACCTTTATCGCAAGAGACTTGTTTATCTTCTTCCTCTTCTATGAAATCGTGGTCATTCCTATTTACATCATGGTGATCATCTGGGGAAGTACGAAACGAGTCACCAAAGAATATGCCGGTATGAAACTAACCATTTACCTGCTGATCGGATCGGCGTTCCTACTCGTAGGAATGATTGCCCTTTACCTCGCAGCAGCAGCCAATGGTAATCCAACCTTTATGTTCGATGAACTAGCAGCAAGGCAAGAACTCTACAGTCCCGCCTTCCAAAAGGTGGCCTTCGCCTTAATGCTCTTCGGTTTCGGATCTCTCATTTCAATGGTACCTTTCCACTCCTGGTCTCCAGATGGTTATGCCGGGGCGCCAACTGCCGTGAGTATGATCCACGCTGGCGTTTTGAAGAAAATCGGGGGCTATGGATTAATCCGCTTGGGAGTTTTTGTACTCCCGCTGGGAGCACAGTACTGGGCTCCGATCATAGCGGTCTTAGCCATAGGTAACGTACTCTACGCAGGACTTATCGCCTTAGCACAAAAGGATCTCAAATACGTCGTAGGGTATTCCTCCGTGAGTCATATGGGATATGTTCTCATAGCGATCGCGGCGTTAAACCCAACTGCGATGGATGGTGCAATAGCAATGATGTTTGCTCACGGCGTCATGGCAGCGCTCTTCTTCGCAATGATCGGTTTCATGTATGAAAAGACTCATACTCGAACGATCACAGAACTAGGAGGACTAGCGCATCAAATGCCGCGCTTGGCCATTGGTTTTATGATTGCGGGTCTGGCTTCTTTAGGACTACCTGGGACTGTTAACTTCATCTCAGAATTTACGATTTTCATGGGTGCAATCAATGTATTCCCAATCTTAACGATTTTAGGGATTGCAGGGATCATCTTCACGGCAGTCTACATCTTACGAATGATTGCCAACGTATTGTTCGGACCACGTCGTCCTGAATGGGATCATTTAACGGACATTCGTGGGCCAGAACTAGTACCCCTTGTTGTGCTCGGGTTCGTAATCTTTCTAGGAGGGATATTCCCGAACATCTTACTGGGTATGATTAATAGTGGGGTTACCTCCTCAGGTCTAGCAAAGGTCCTTGAGATGGTGAGTCAGGCTAAGATGGGAGGGTTGTTCTAATGGTGGATTTCAATATCTTTTCAGTGCTCATGCCTGAAATTATCATAGCGGCTATGTCCATGATTGTGTTAGCCATTGGACTACTGGCTCCAAATGGCGCTGGCAAAGGCATTATGCCAATCACCGCTTTCTCGCTAATAGGAACTCTGGGCTATACGCTGTATGACTTTTTCTATGGCGCAAAGGCCACGTTTCTAGATGGCATGTATATGCATGACCAATTCGCCGTCTATTTCAAAATACTCTTTCTAGTGGCTGCACTTCTGGTCGTACTCTCTTCAGGAGCTTATGTACAGAGATTTGCAGAGCACCGTTTTAAATTCTATTCCTTGCTATTAACAGCAACCCTAGGAATGATGCTCATGGCCGGGGCCGGTGAACTCATGACCATGTATGTTGGCCTCGAGTTAATGACAATTTCCTTCTATATTCTCGTCGCTTATTTGGCGAATGACGGGCGTTCCTCGGAAGCTGGTCTAAAGTATCTAGTGCTAGGTGGGACCTCCTCAGCCATATTACTCTATGGTATCAGTTTGATATATGGCCTGACAGGTTCGACAGAGCTGGGACCGATAGCCAGTGCACTAGGCGCAAATCTAACGCCAGCATCATTCTTGGCAACCGTCTTTATTCTTGCCGGGATTGGTTTCAAAATTTCGCTCGTTCCGTTTCACCTATGGGCTCCAGACATTTACGAAGGAGCACCAACCCCGGTGACAGCCTTCTTGGCCGTCGCCTCCAAAGCAGCAGCCTTTGCAGTATTGATTAGGGTGTACCTCATGACGATGAACACCCAATCCTTCTCAGTAACAGGGCAAAGCTTGCTCATCGTTTTGGCCTGTCTAACCATGATTTTAGGAAACTTAATTGCCATACCGCAAACCAACATTAAACGATTACTAGCCTATTCGAGCATTGCTCAGGCAGGTTATTTAATGGTGGGTATTATTGCAGGATCAGTGGCAGGGATCAAAGGGGTTCTCTTCTACGCGATGATCTACGTCTTTGGGAATATGGGAGCATTTGCTGTAGCGACGCACGTGTCAGAGCAGCAAGGCAGTGATCAGATTAAGGACTTTGCTGGCTTGTGGCGCCGCTCGCCGCTGGCAGCGGTGGTCATGACGGCCTCCTTGTTATCCTTAGCTGGGATCCCACCAATGGCCGGATTCGTCGGTAAGTTTTATCTCTTCTCCGCTGTCATGGACCAGGGATATACGGCGATCGCCTTTATTGGGTTCGTCATGAGCATGGCGTCCGTCTATTATTATCTCTCGGTCGTTAAGGTCATGTTCCTTAATGAAGGTGAGGGGTTACCGGATGTTCCAGTTCAAGGGGCTATGAAGTTCACGTTGATATTTACCATGTTAATCACGCTTGCAATTGGTATTTATCCAACGCCTCTAGCTCGTATGGCTTTTGCGGCCGCTCAAAGTCTCATTCAGTAGGTATAGATGATAGTGTCTATACAATAAAACATCTTGTATTATAAAAGAGAGGCTCTCAGTTCAGTAACTGAGAGCCTCTCTTTAAATCGTAGATCACGGTGCATGGGCACCTACAGGTAAATTGATAATAAAGGAATTAGACAGGTCCATACAGAAATTGACGTAGGGAAGATGGAAACATGATAAAGGAGCTGTCCGTAATCAGTGGAGAATAAACAATCTCTGGGGAAACTAGGCGAGGACTACACAGCTGGCCTGGTGCAGGAAGCGGGGTTGCGGCTCATTGTTCGTAATTATCGTTGTCCGAAAGGCGAGATGGACATTATCGCACGCGATCATGAAATCCTGGTGTTCATAGAGGTGCGTACACGTCGATCGTCTTATAGAGGGTGGGGCGAGGAAAGTATCACTCAACAAAAATCCCAACGCTTGCAAGCCATTGCCTCATATTACATACAGCAACAAGGGTATAAAAGTTGGCCACCTATGAGATTTGATGTCGTTGCCATTCGTTGGATTGCAGAGAAACCTGAAATAAAATGGATAAAAGCAGCCTTATAACGATAATCTTCAATCTTTGATCACAAATAGATTGTCATTGAGTGGTATAATAGGAATAAAATCGATGGTTTTATCCAAAAATACAATTATCTATGTTCAAAGGAGCGAGAAATATGGATCCAATATTAATTGTTGATGATGAAGAGAAGATTAGAAGTTTGGTGCGGTTATACCTTGAGCGTGAAGGGTTTGCTGTTGAGGAAGCAGAGGATGGTCGTATCGCTTTAGAAAAGTTTCGAGCGGGTCAATTTTCTCTATTAATAGTCGATCTTATGATGCCTGAAATAGACGGCTGGCGTGTTTGCCGTGAGATCCGTGAGAGTTCAGCGCTACCCATTATTATGCTGACTGCCCGTGGGGAGGAGTTTGAACGTGTACTAGGTCTGGAACTGGGTGCGGATGATTATTTAGTTAAGCCGTTTAGTACCAAGGAATTGGTCGCCCGGGTTAAGGCCCTTTTGCGTCGTTCTTCAGGTCAACTACAATCTGTGCCTACGGCGTTGAAAGCTGGCCCTCTGAGCATCGATAAAGAAAGACATCGTGTCAGTGTTGCAGATGACGTGATTAACTTAACACCCTTGGAATTTGACTTGCTATATTTCTTAGCGAAAAATAGAGGGCGGGTTTTCTCAAGGGAGCAGCTGATGGAAACTGTTTGGGGATATGATTTCTATGGAGATGCTCGCACGGTTGATACCCATGTTAAAAAGTTACGAGAGAAACTGGACTATCCAGGTGTTAAGGGGATGTTGGTGACGGTTTGGGGTGTGGGGTACAAATTCGATCCTGATCAGGTTAATTAATGGATATTACAATACGTCGCTCATGGAGTATATCCAGTAAACTGTGGTTGGCTATTACGGTTTTGATTCTTGTGGTGCTTGGGGGTTTAGGGCTCACCCTTACCTGGCTATTCGGGGATTTTTACATGAAACAAAATTTGAATGCACTACAGACAGAAGCCACGGAAATTTCTCTGCAGCTAGCGACTGTCCCAACGTGGAGTGAACGGCTACAATTACTACAAATGATGAAGTTGACCTCTGGGACGCAGTTGGTTATCTTTGATTCTAGAGGGAATATTGTTAAAATGTATGACTCCGATTCAAATTCAAGTGCGTCACAAGGTCTCAATGGCATTTTAGTGGGACATCTGGGCGGGTGGACACAGAATCTACGGCCGTCTGATTTTTTTAATGAACAGTATTTAATACGTGTCTTAGCCGGGGAAAGGATCGCACTTACATCTCCCCCCCTTAGCGGAGGGCAAACCATGTTACTTGCTGCTACTCCCGTGGGACTAAAATCCGTGCAAGGCGTTGTTCTCTTGGGTAGCTCCCCCATCCCTATTCAAGAGAGTATTTCAACGTTTCGCTGGCTAATTCTTTATACTTCACTCATTGCGGTATTCTTAGCGGCAGTGGTGAGTCTTATTTTTGCACGGCAGTTCACGCGACCCCTGGCTATTATGCAGCGGGGAGCAACAAGGATGGCCAAGGGGAATTTTTTGCCTATTCAAGGAGTGACAAGTAATGATGAACTTGGCGAGCTGGCTGGGGCTCTAAATTCCATGGGAGCAAGTTTAAAGAACCATATGGAATGGTTGTCTCAGGAGAAAAACCTGCTCCAAGAAATTATAGAAAGTATTAGTGATGCCGTTGTTATGATGAGTTTTGACGGACGAATTCTTTATGCTAACGATACCGCCAAAGCTTTGTGGCAAGAAAATGAAACAGAAATTGAGGAACGAAAGACCCAAATAATGAACTTTCTACAGACAATGACTCAGAGTAATACTGAGGTCGAAAAGTTTGCTAGGCTTACGCTGGGAATTCAAGTGTTGCAAGTTGTTATGGCACCAATGTCTGAAATTGAGGGGATTCGCGGGAACGTGGTCGTCCTGCGGGATATTACCGCTTCTTTTCGCTCGGAGAAGGCACGTCGTGAATTTTTAGCCAGTGTGACGCATGAACTTAG
Organism: Desulfosporosinus sp.; assembly: GCA_035648035.1. Classification (GTDB taxonomy): domain Bacteria; phylum Bacillota; class Desulfitobacteriia; order Desulfitobacteriales; family Desulfitobacteriaceae; genus Desulfosporosinus. The sequence goes on from DASRMG010000111.1 coordinate 24,706, forward strand.
AACGCCACTGCATCTTGTCCAAGGCTATCTGGAGGCAATTCAAGACGGTGTGATACCTGTTAATGAACGAGGGGAATACATCGAGTTAGTTATAGAAGAAGCCAAGCGCATGGCCCGCTTAGTGACAGATTTACAAGATATTAATTGGCTAGAAAAGGGACAAAGTCTCCAACGAATTTCCGTTGACCTAGCTAGTTTTATGAGTGATTTAGATCAACGTTTTCAAGGAAGAGCACAGAAATTAGGCGTAAATCTGGAAATTGCCCTAGGAGCAGGGGAACTATTTGCGGACCGTGATCGGATTGTACAAGTCTTTATGAATCTTCTAGATAACGCACTGGGGCACACACCACACGGAAAGACCGTTCGAGTGTTATTGTTGGAAGAACAAGATCAGGTTCGATTTGCTGTTCAAGATGAAGGGGAAGGGATCCCCAAAGAAGCTTTGCCCTTCATCTTTGACCGTTTCTTTAGAGTGAGTAAAGCTCGGTCACGCAAGGATGGCGGTATGGGCTTAGGACTTTCTATTGTACGACAAATTGTTGAAGCCCATGGAGGCACGATTAAGGTCGAGAGTGATATGGGGAAAGGAACGACCTTTTGGATTACGTTGCCACGAAGCTTATCTTCCTCATAGTCTTTAAGGCTTTCTAATCTAAAGAATATCCTTGACCTTTTATAGGATAATAAAATATATTTAGGTAAATTGGAAGGAATATGGAGAATCAAAGAGAACATTCTATCTTAAAGGAGGAGAGATAGAATGTTCTCTGCTGTTTATGGAATGACGGTACTTGGATTAGAAGCACATTTAATTCGCGTGGAAGTTGACGTGGCCAATGGCCTACCTGGCTTTGAAATAGTTGGATTACCAACGACTGCAGTAAGGGAGGCCCGTGACCGAGTTCGTTCAGCGATACGGAACTCTGGATATCAGTTTCCCTTACAGCGGGTCACCGTTAACCTGGCCCCTGCTGATTTGCGTAAAGAAGGTTCCGGATTGGATTTACCCATTGCCATAGGAATACTCGCAGCAACTGAGCAACTTATGTCACCGGAACTTGTAAAATATGTTTTTTCAGGTGAGCTTTCATTAGAGGGAACGCTTCGCCCAGTTCCGGGTGTCCTCACTATGGCAATCACCTTAGATAAAGTGAACGCAAGAACAGGAAGTACAACAGGGACCGTGACTCAACCGTTACAGTTAATTATTCCACCGGATAACTTGGCAGAAGCTCGACTTGTAACAGGGCTAGCAACGCATAGTACCTTCAATCTCGAACAAATAGTCAGCACCATCGAAACAGCGGGGGAGTTCGAAGATGATGTTATCACTCGGATTCCACCACCAGACTTAGACCGCAGACCCAGAGTGGACTTCGCGGATGTCCATGGGCAACAGCATGCCAAACGGGCCTTGGAGATCGCGGCAGCAGGAGGACATAACGTCGTGTTGCTGGGCCCACCTGGATCGGGCAAGACGCTTCTAGCAAAGGCGTATGCAGGGATTCTTCCCTTATTAAGCGACCAAGAGAGTATCGAGGTCACGCAGCTTTACAGTGTGTCTGGGTTGCTCAATTGCAATGGTACATTGGTTCAACATCGTCCCTTTCGTAATCCTCACCACTCTGTCACCCGAGCTGGCATGATTGGTGGTGGAAGGAATGTGCGCCCGGGTGAGTTAAGCTTTGCCAATCATGGTGTTCTGTTTTTAGATGAACTTCCAGAGTTTGGCCGTGAGGTGCTAGAGAGTCTACGGCAACCTCTGGAGGATCGCGAGCTGACGATCACCCGTCAGTCTGGGAGTATAACCTATCCAGCACATGTGAGCGTGATTGCTAGTATGAATCCATGCCCGTGCGGATATTATGGTGACCAAGGTCGGGTGTGCTCCTGTTCCTCGTTGCAGATCCAAAATTATCGAGGCAGAATTTCTGGGCCTTTGTTGGATCGCTTCGACATGCATGTTGAGGTGCCAAGGTTGAACTACACTGAGTTGAAGCAGCACCACGGGACGGAGTCTTCCAGTACGGTTAGGGAACGTGTCATGGCGGCACGCAGGAGGCAATGGACTCGTTTAGGGCCCGCAAAAACAAATGCTGAAATGACCGCTAAGGAAACGAAAGACCACGGCCAGCTCACTCCAAGTGGGGAGTCACTACTGCATCGTATTTTTGATAGCCAGCATCTGAGTGCTCGGGCTCATGACAGGATCTTAAGGGTTGCCCGTACGATCGCCGATCTTGCTGAAACTCAAGATATCTTGCCGGAGCATATAGCGGAGGCGTTGCAATTTCGAACACTCGATAAGGGTATACAGATATAAAAACAGAAGGCCATTGAACCTCAGGTATGTTCCTAGGTTCGATGGTCTTCTGTTTTTTATGGCATAATATCATAATAGAGTCATACTTGGAATTTCTATTTATAGACGCTCTTTTTAGATGTTCTAAAGTACATGAAACCGGTGAAGAACGCTATTAAGAGCAGACCTAGTGTGATATAGGCTGAGTTGGTATTGATCAAAATAAAAGCAGACTTGAAGAAAGATTGTAAGAGTAGATATAAGGCCCAAACGCCAATAAAGAGGATTAGAGGGACTGAACAATACAATAAAACTATGAATCCTTTACCCCTTACAAATGAAATAATAAGACCGATGAGCGATAAACTTAAACACATCATGAAAATATTTACGAACACTAACATACTATCACGCCTCCCCTTATACGATATGTCTACGATTAAGCAATATGACAGGCTCAGACTTGGAGATGGAAATGTACGAAGGCCCAATGATATTAGGTAAGAATAAAAAGTTAGAGCATGGAACTTTTTGCACTTTGCCAGCATCTACAAGACAGTAAGTGGAGGGGAAAGAGAAGATCATGATTCATACAGATCAGGCAAAAATAAACGTGAGATGCTTAAAATAAGGGAAAAGGAGAGCGGAAAAATGGAATTAGCAAACATTCCCTGGAGATTGGTGCTACCGATTATTATTCTCCAATTAATCCTACAAGTGACTTCGTTAATCAGTTTGGTACGAAGTGACGGAGTCCAGAGAGGGAATAAAATAATTTGGGCTATCATCATCGTGGTAGGTAGTATTCTTGGTCCTGTTCTATATTGGACGCTTGGAAGAAAAGTCCAATGATTGAGTGCAAAGCAGTCAGTATGAAGTTTGGAGCATTTAAGGCCCTAGATAACGTCAGTTTTCGTGTGCCTAGTAAGAATTGCTATGGTTTCCTGGGCCAAAATGGGGCTGGTAAAACCACAATTTTGCGTATGTTGGTGGGTCTACTACGACCCAATGAGGGGGAGATATTCGTAGCGGGACATTCTCTCCTCACGGAACGGGAGCAGGTTAAGCGACTTTGCGGGTATCTTCCGCAAAGACCGGAGTTTTATCCTTGGTTAAGCGGTGAGGAGTTCCTCAGACTTAGCGCGGAGCTGGTGGGTGTACCAGTCCGGCAGGCGAAAACTGCGGCCAGTAAATATCTAGGGACCGTTGGTTTGACGGAATTTGCGCGTCGTAGGGTGGGAAAATACTCGGG
>DASRMG010000112.1:0-59623 GCA_035648035.1 Desulfosporosinus sp.
GCATGATAACACCTCTTTTTTGGTTGTTTTGGTTAGCACTTAATTATACCAAAAACTGAGGCTTCATGCGGATTTTCATCGTTTTTTGTCTCTTTTTTATACTTATTTTCGGCTAGTTTATCTGGGTGCGAAAGTTCAGAAGGTTATATACTATGCCAAAAAAAGAGTACATTTTGAAGGATTTTACAGATTAATAGCGAATTATACATAAGCAAGTTATATTATTACAGAGTTATACAAATAAAATTAGGGTATGTGCTTAATTATTACGTAAAAATGTAAGGCGGTATTTAGTATGAAGAAAAGATATAAGATTGCTTTAATAACAGCATCGTTAATGGTTGCTATTGGAGGCGGGCTTTATTATTGGAGCGGGCATTTAGTTCAGCAAGCCTCCACCTCAGAAGTAGCGAAGCCTACAAATCCAATAGAAATTCCAGCAGAAGCACTAAAGGGTAGAGTGAATGTTTTACTACTAGGTAGTGATACAAGGGGCGATGAAGTAGGTCGGACAGATACGATGATTTTAATTTCTGCCGATACTAAAACTAAACATGTATCCATGATCTCAATTCCTAGGGATACGCGAGTTAATCTTCCTGGCATAGGGTTAACTAAAATTACACACGCCAGTGTCGTTGGTACCGCTAAGGCTGGTACACAGCTATCTGTTCAAGCAGCCAGTAACCTTCTTGGTGTGACGATTAATGATTATACAATCATTAATTTCGCAGGGTTTAGCAAAATGATTGATGCCATTGGAGGAATCGATGTCACTTTACCCAAAGCAGTGGGTGCCATAAAAGGCGGCAATCAACATCTTAATGGGGTTATGGCGTTGCAGTTAGCGCGAAATCGTCATGATCTCGCAGATGGAGATTTTGGACGGCAAAGGGATCAAGCCTTAATTCTATCAGCGATGGCTAACAAAATGTTAAGTATTGAAAATGTGCCAAATCTTCCCCATCTATTGGATATTATTCACCAAGATTTATTGGATACCAACTTAAATGATGCTCAAATGCTGGCGTTAGCAAATGAGTTCAAGGGAGTGTCTAAAGATAATCTCAAATATTTCCAACTTCCTGGCAAGGGGATTAGGGCTCATGATCCTATGGTTGGAACAGATCTTTATTTCTTTGAAGTAGATAAAAAAGGAGTTAGTAAGGTTGTTCTTGAGGCGATGCAATATTAACGGTGTGTTTACAAACAACAAAATGGCATTGAAGGGAAGCTGCCGTAAAGCGGCTTCCCTTCAGTTAGTTAAAAGCTTTAATATGCGCCTCTGATAATAATGTCATACGCTATAAAATAACAGTAGAATTTTTTTATAATTTGGGAGGTTGTCATGAGAGAGGAAATAGAATTAAGTCAGTTATGGGAAGCACTTAAAAAACGTTGGATTATTATCGTGGCGCTACCGCTAATTGCCTTACTTGCTACTGGGGTTATTAGCTTTTTTATTACAAAACCGATTTATGAAGCCTCTACAACGCTTATTGTAGGGAAAAAAGTTGCGAATTCTCCTGAAGCGGCAGGAAAAATGGTTGATTATGTGGTGCTTCTGGCAAGCCAGAAACCTGTTAAAACATATATTCCGATTGTTCAGAGTCGTGTCGTAGAACAGAATGTACTCAGGGATTTAAAGTTGTCAATGACTGTCGAAGAGCTCGATAAGTCGCTCTCCGTCAATGCCGTGAAGAACCCGGAACAATTAGAAATTAAAGCTACCAATTCAAACCCAAAACTTGCAGCGTTGATTGCAAATACAACAGCTAAGGCGTTTTCCGAAGCCGTTACCAAAGATAGTGTAGGAATTGTAGATGAAGCGGTCACCCCGATAAACCCTATTGTAAATAACGTAAAACGTAACTTGCTGTTGTCTTTTGTGCTGAGTTTGGGGGCTTCCGTAATAGTAATATTATTATCGGAATATCTAGATAAAACTGTAAAAACAACGAAGGATATAGAAGCTGTTTTGGGGATTCCGCTACTGGGCGTTATTCATAACTATGGAAATGGACAAAAAAAGGTTAAGGGGGGAGATCTCATTGGTAGAGTCATTACTTACCTTAATGGAAACAAAATCACCAAGTTCTGAGGACTTTAGAATGCTCAGAGCTGACGTACGGATAGCGAATGTAAAATCATTAATGATAACAAGTACTGGGCCTAGGGAAGGTAAATCGTCCACGGTCGCTAATCTTGCAGTAAGTGTGGCGCAATCTGGTAAATCCGTGCTTGTTGTTGATGCTGATATGCGTAAACCCACACTGCATAAAATGTTTGGATTGGAAAACGGAGAAGGGTTATCGGTTGCCTTAAATCAAGATCAAGACTTCCTAATATATATACGGGAAACATCAGTGCCGGGTTTAATGCTTTTCACGGCTGGTGATGTGCCATCCAATCCTACAGAACTTGTTGGTTCTGAGCGAATGAAGAATTTGATTGAGGAAGCAAGTGAACAATTTGATATGGTCATCTTCGATACTCCTTCCGTTATGGGAGTTATGGATGCCGTCACTCTTGCAATGATGGTCGATGGAGTCGTCCTAGTCCTGGCCGCAAACGAAGTAAATATAGAATATGCAATAAAAGCTAAAGACCTTCTAGACAAAGTAGGTGCCAAGATAATTGGGGCTGTCCTCAACAATATGGACATGAACGCCAGCGAGTATTCGTATTACAATTACTATAACGATGAAGGCGTGCCAAATCAAAAACGTAAGTTCGGCCGTCGTAAGCATTGTAACGAATAATGAGTCTTTCCCCAATCGCCTTATCTAATACCTTACTGGAGTGCTGTTACGGCTCGGGAAATATTGAGGTTAGAAACTCAGTAGCTCGAACAGTAAGGCGTGTTTATTTTTATTTTGGACTACCAAAAAAGCTTAGAATAATTAAGCCTAGACTTGTTGGTAGTGGTGAGGGTTATGGTGGTGGCGCTGATACGTGTCGAATAGGTTTAGCAGGAAATACTTATGGTATCGATTAGCAGATTTTAACACGAGTTATTCTTGTCACATTGAAACAGAAACAGTAAACGAAGAGAACGGTACAAGTGCAGCTGTTGTCCTCCCTCACAATGGGTTTGGTGGTAATAATACGGCTAACGATGTCAAATGCACCTCTGATAGTTATGCGGTAACGTGGTCAGAATTTAGTGCCTCGGTGTATATTCAGCAAGATTATGACAATCTGACATTATGAGAAGCGGAGGGTATCTAAGGATGACCGCATAAACGACAGGTGATGCAGTATTAGATGCATCACCTGTCGTTTATGGGTTGGTCAGGAAATAAACGTAGAGATACCCTCATTGGGATATTGTTGGAACAAGGGGCAATGTTATTATTCCTTGTTCCAACAACCTATGCTTATGGCGGTGTCAGCATAGGTTGTTTAAAGGCTCAGTATTTGCATCGTAAACAACGAATCCAGAATCAATAGGATGATCTGAATTCGTTGGAGATTGTCCTATTGATTGGGCACAGGGGTACGAAATCAATAATAAAAGGGATGACATAAAAAGGGTTATGGAAAAAATTGAATTGGAGGACACAGATATATATAGAAATGAGATGAAATAAAAAAAAGTAAAATGGATATCTATTTTACTACGATAATTAAAAGCCATTAAGAATGATAATCCAAGTAGTGACATTAGCAAAATGAGCCCAATTAATCCGGAGTATAATAGTGCTGAAAGAAGTGGGTTATGCGGATAATCTTCTTTCGTGTCTGTGGCAAACCTATCAGAGAATTCTGTTAAGTAATCGAAACCCTGCCCCACAAATGCTTGGAATGGGGTGGATTCATTAAACATTCTAGTAGCGTAGTCCCACCTTTCAGTTCTTGGGGAAAAGCTATTGTATATTTTGTCAAGTTGCAAAGTTTCTAAACGATGTGTAAGTTTCTTAACTTGCGATAATCGTTGAAAATCTTTTGTTATATTAAATGAATTAAATATTATAGAAACAAAAACCAAAGCTGTAATTGTAATAATAAAATATTTCTTTATTGTAGAAAAAGCAACTTTACGGATAACCAATGACCTTATTGCTCTGTATATGATAAATATCATGATTAAAATAGCAATAACCCAAGCCCTGCGTGATCCAGCAAAAATGAGGGAGGAAAATATAAAAACAAAAGATATTAAATAATAAATAATATTACTCTTTATTTTAGCCTTACTCAGTAAATAAATATCCATTACAAGGCCAGCTATTAGTGGCAAACTAAACATATTGTAATCAGGCATAAGTGACGTTCCATTTGGGTAGAATGTGCCCCTAAAGAACGCGTGAATCCTTACGCCATTTGTTAATTGGTAGAATTTATACAGAGAAATTGAAGCAACAATAAAGGAGACAAACACCGCGTATTTAGCAAAATTATGAATTAGTATTGGGTAATCTTCTTTTTTAAGATCACTTAATAAGGTCCAAAGGATAAAATAGCTCATAATATTAATTATGTCTAGCTTATTTTGGGCATAGAGAATTTCTGTATTCTGGTATATTCCGAATCCATAAAATAGTACGCAAAGGAGAAACAGGAAAAAGCCAAAATTTAATCTTATTTTGAATTTTCCTGTGAATACCTTAAGTATAACAAAGAACAAGGCTAGTGGTCCACAAAGGGGGAATCCGTAAGGATAAGACATTGAAAGCATAGTTGCTACAAGCAATATAGAAATACTATTCTCGCTTTTGTTTAAATAACGTATTAATTTCATGTTCAATACTTCCTTCATACTTATACATATAAATGCAATCTATTACCGTAATATATCACAAAAAAACACCTAATAGTTATATTATTTTAGTTCACAATTGATATGCAAGTTGTGACTACGAACAGGATATCGAACTTTGGTCCTTCTAGGAAGAGGAGTGCAACATCCTTGCGCTGGGGTATGCTTGCAAGGTCTTGCCTCTAGCTTAGTTGGCGGAAGACTGGCACAGTGATTCGACAAAATATAAATGACATATAACTACCGCGTGGAATCCAGTCAATTATGGCGTTTGAGTTCTACGGATTACTCGATTTTGAACGATGGAGTTGTGTACAGCAACTGATGACCCAGGGAATCTTCCAGATTTCTTCCGCCATACATCACACGTAAAACATGTACTGTAGAATCTAACATTCTATAATGTAAAAAACAAGAAAATTACTAACTATTGTACGTACGGAAGCAATGCTCATTGATTTATGATTCCAGTGCTAAAAGTCTATTAAAGAGATTAGAGTGCATTTTGTTGTCAAACCTTATGTCATGGCAGTATAAGACAAAGAAGTGATAAAATGTGAAACTAATTAGCAGATTTTGAAGGGAAATGGCAATATGTGACGAATACAAACATATTGAATACCTTTTACTCGCTGAACCTAACAAGAGACCGAACTGGTTTCCGAACCTGTTTAGATCATAGCGAACCGGGATTAGTAGCTGTAAAAGTATTACATATGATACAAATGATACATAAACAACAACATTTTACAATAATTTCTACTTTCTTTGCAGGTATTTCTGTTTTATGCTTGAAACTATACTTAAGTTAACACAATTGTGCTAGGATCTTTGGCCCGTGGAGGGAGGGTGAGGGATTCTTAAGTTTGCTAAGAAAGGAAGACCGCGTCAGTGATATTCAACTCAGATCACTCTTTTAATGTGCACCAATCGAATCAATAACACAGTTATAGTAAATGTTAGCTTTACTTAATAGAGACAAATGAAGAAAAGGGGAACACAGAGATGATTCCGAAATTAAAAAAGGATATTACCGAAAAAGAAAATCAAACCGTACTTGCAAATGAAAAATGTGGAATGCAGATGATTCCTCTATCAAGACCGGATATTACTGACAAAGATAAACAAGCTGTGATGGCGGTATTGGACTCGAATCACTTGTGCTTAGGGCCAAAACTCAAAGAGTTTGAAGACAAAATGGCAGCATACGCTGGAACGAAATATGCGATCGCTTGCAATAGCGGGACGAGTGGTTTACATATGATCGTAGCGGCTCTCGATATAAAAGATGGCGATGAAGTGATCACTACACCGTTTAGTTTTATAGCATCTGCGAACTGTATGTTATTTGAACGCGCTAAACCCGTGTTTGTGGATATTGATGAAAAGACTTACAACATGAATGTAGCACAAATCGAAGAGAAGATTACCAAGAAAACTAAAGCCATCTTACCGGTCCATATTTTTGGGCAACCAGTAAACATGCGTGAAATAAGACGTATTGCACTTAAGCACGGCTTGTCGATCATTGAAGACTCCTGCGAGGCGATTGGGGCAGAGTGGAATGGTAAGAAAGCTGGGACGATGTCTGATGCTGGAGTCTTTGCCTTTTACCCAAATAAGCAAATGACCACGGGTGAGGGTGGGATCGTTGTTACCAACAGCGAGAAGATTGCCAAGTTATGTTATAGTCTTCGGAACCAAGGACGTGGTATAGACACTCAGTGGCTTAATCATGTTCGGTTGGGGTATAACTATCGGATGAGTGACATTAGTGCTGCGCTGGGACTTTCACAACTGGAGCGAATTGATGAGATTATTGCGGCTCGCCAACGAGTTGCTGATTCTTATATAGAAAAGTTTAAGGGCGTTAACGGAGTTATACTTCCCGTAATTGACGAAAGAGTGAAAATGAGTTGGTTTGTGTTTGTAATACGCTTTGAGGACTGGATCGATCGGTCATTAGTAATGGAGATACTTTTAGGTAGGGGAATTGGATGTAGGCCCTACTTTACTGCGATTCACCTTCAGCCTTTCTATCGTGAGCTGTTCGGGTATACGGAAGGGGATTACCCAATCACAGAACGCGTTGCGAGCGGTACTTTGGCTATTCCGTTCTTCAATAAGATGACTGAGGAGCAAATCAATATCGTTGTGGATGAGGTTAAGAGAGCTATTCGGTATGCCTCCATCGCTGATCCTGAATTACGATTGAAGGAATTAGTGGCAGATGTGGATTAGGAGTGTAGACGGCTGATGATACGTTACGTTAAGATAAAGAGAATTTTGGATTTATTCTTTACAATTATTTTATTAATCCCAGCGTCTGCGATCATGATTTGTGCTGCAATTGCCATAAAGTTAGGAACCCGAGGCCCTGTGTTGTTTAAGCAAAATCGGCCAGGCAAAAACGGAATGATATTTGGGATATATAAATTTCGGACCATGCGTTTGGAGACCGTGAAAGACGGTCAGCCCCTATCCGATATGGAACGTATGACGCGTGTAGGGACTATCTTAAGAAAGCTTAGTGTCGATGAACTACCACAGATTTTCAATATATTAAGAGGGGATATGAGTTTCATTGGTCCTCGCCCTTTGCTAGTCCAGTACTTACAGCACTATACTTCAGAACAGATGCGGCGACATGAAGTGACACCAGGAATATCAGGGTGGGCTCAGATCAATGGACGTAATGGTGTGGATTGGGCGACTAAGTTTGAGTATGATGTGTGGTATGTTGACCATATATCCTTTGCTATTGACGTTAGGATCTCTATAAGGACATTAACGATTGTCTTGGCACGGACGGGAGTCAATCAATCTAAGAATGAGACGATGAAAGAGTTTGGAGCGGCTGAGACAAGAAAATTCGAGGCCTAGGCTATGTAAGATTAGACTCCAGATTCCAAATGACCATAAAACTTATGATATTTAATAACAAGCTAAGTTGTATAAATGAAAGGTAAGTTACATGAGCATAAAGAGAGTAGTAATTGTTGGTGCTGGGGGCTTTGGTCGGGAAGTTTTATGGTTGATGAGAGATTGTAACGCGTCCGCGTTAGAGAAGACCGGGCAACCACTTTATCAGATCGTGGGTTTTGTGGATGCAAACGAGAAAGGAAAGCAGCTTTGTGATGTTCCAATCCTTGGATCGTACGATTGGTTCTTGACAAACAGAGATGCTTACGCAGTATGCGCTATAGGGAATCCGAGGACACGACAAACAGTGATCCGGCAGTTAACTAACATGGGGGTTGAATATTTTAGTATAATACACCCGTCAGTAAGAATGTCCCAATACGTTGAGATCGGGGAAGGTTCCATAGTATGCGCAGGAGCTATTCTTACGACTCAAATTAAAGTGGGTAATCATGTTCATATAAACTTGAATTGTACGATTGGGCATGACGTAATTATTGGGAATTTCTCGACGATTGCACCTGGAGCTAATGTTAGTGGAAACGTGGTTGTTGACCAAGGTTGTGATGTTGGGACTAACAGTTCAATAATACAAGGGTTGAAAGTGGGCATGGGAGCAACTATTGGTGCTGGAACAGTAGTCAATAAGGATGTTGATGAAAATACACTCGTTGTAGGTGTTCCGGCCAGAGAAATTAAGAGATTGACTAAATTTTTAATTTAGGAGAGAAGACAATGGAGTTGACCTTAAGAATTCTTTTCTACACTAGCGGATTTATTATTGTATGGGCAATGGTGGGATACCCATTATCGCTGAAGCTCATTGGTAGAATATATAAAGATAGACAACTGAAAAAGAACTATTTACACCAACCAACCGTAACGGTCATGGTCGTAGCCCATAATGAGGAGAAAGTTATCTTTGAAAAGTTGAACAACATCTTAGAACTTGATTATTCACAAGACAAAATACAGTTCTTGGTTTCTTCTGATAATAGCACTGATAATACCAATGATATTGTGAGGCAGTTTATAAAGGAACATGACGATAAGGACATACGACTTTTCGAAGTTCAAGCCCGTAAGGGTAAAACAAATGCTCAGAACGAAGCGCAAAAGAGGGTTACAACAGAATATCTTGTTATGACAGATGCCAATTCAATAATGGACAAGAACGCTATTAAGGAATTGATGGCGGCATTCACTTCAACTGATATTGCATACGTAACCGGGAGATTATCCATCATTAATCAGGGTGTAAGCGATGTTAGCAGTTCAGAGGCGAGTTACTGGGATAGTGACCTAGCGACCCGGGAACTTGAAGGAAGAATACAGACCATTACAGCAGGAAATGGTGCAATATATGCTTGCAGGACAAGTGACTATCATGACTTTAATTCAATCGAGTGCCACGATAGTGCAATGCCACCGTTTTTTGCATTACAGGGCAAAAGAGCGATATGCAATCACGATGCTGTAGCTTATGAAAAAGCAGGAGAGGTAATCGAGGATGAATTTGGCCGCAAGGTAAGGATGAGCCGCATCATACTTGATCAAATATTGCCAGATATAAGTATCCTTAATATTTTTAAGTATAAATGGTTTTCTTACTTTTACATTGGCCATAGAACCTGTAGGTATCTATTATGGATTTCGCATCTAGTCGTATTTGTGGCAAATGCGTTTTTGATCACCCAGTCAAGTTTCTATGCAGCGACTTTTGCTGCGCAGGTGCTGTTCTATCTTTTGGGGATTATTAGAGCAGTCACTAAAACAAATAATAAACAGCTGACCATGATTTACTATTATTGTGTGACAATAGCAGCGCAATGGGTAGGCGTGTACAATATTTTGACCGGACACGCTAAGCCATTCTGGGAAAAAGCAGAGAGTACTAGATAACAATCAAACAAGAGTGTGAGGCTTAAAAATGAAAATAGCAGTAGCAGGAGCAGGATATGTGGGGCTGGTCACAGCGGTATGCATGGCCGAAAAAGGTCATCATGTGTCATGCGTAGACATTGATGAGAACAAGATTAATACGCTCCAAAATGGAATTTCGCCTATCTATGAGCCGGACTTGGAAGAGTTGATGTCAAGTAATGCTGAGAGGTTAACTTACACCATTGATTATCAATCAGCTTATAAGGATGCAGAAATTATATTTATTGGAGTTGGCACACCTGAGAAAAAAGATGGCTCTGCCAATTTAACTTATGTATATGCAGTGGCGAAACAGATAGCAGAATACATACAAAATGACTGCGTTGTTGTGGTAAAGTCAACAGTGCCTATTGGTACAAATGAAAAGGTCGTAAAAATTCTGAAAGACAGTAAGGCGCATGATGTAAAGATAGATGTTGCTTCAAATCCGGAATTTTTGGCTCAGGGTACTGCAGTGAAAGATACTCTTCATGCCAGTCGTATTGTTATCGGTGTAGAAAATCAAAAAGCAGAAAAGGTAATGCGTGAAGTATACAAAAACTACGATGCGCCTGTACTTGTGACTGATAGGAAAAGTGCAGAAATGATCAAGTATGCATCAAATGACTTCCTAGCTTTAAAGATCTCTTATATTAATGAGATTGCAAATCTTTGTGAAATAGTTGGAGCGAATGTCGAAGATGTGGCAAAAGGTATGGGATACGATAAACGTATAGGCAATAAGTTCTTGAATGCTGGCATCGGTTATGGAGGTAGTTGCTTTCCGAAAGATACTAAGGCACTTCACTGGTTGGGTAATATGAACGACTATGAATTGAAAACCGTAAAGGCAGCTATAGAAGTTAATGAGCTGCAGAAGCTGAAACTCATTAAAAAGGCAAGGAAATACTATGACAGCTTTGATGGATTGACAGTTGCGGTACTAGGATTGACATTCAAACCCGGAACGGACGATCTAAGAGATGCCCCTTCCTTGGTAAACATTCCTATTTTGTTAGATGATGGTGCTAAGGTTAAGGTCTTCGACCCAGTTGGTGTCGAGAACTTTAAGAAAGTAATGGAACGTAGTGGTATGGATGGATCGGATAGAATTGAGTACTACAGTAGTATTGACGACACAATTAAGGATGCGGATATTTGCTTTATATTCACTGAGTGGGAAGAAATTAAGAGTTACAATGTCTCGAAATTCCGTGAACTAATGAAGAATGCTATCGTGCTGGATGGAAGGAATTGTTATGGAGTAATCCAGATGAAGGATACTGGAGTCGAGTACGGTTGTGTTGGTAGAAGTTAATCAGAACAGCTAAGTGAAAATTGGAATATGATGAATAGAGGTTAAAAAAATGAAACAAAAACTATTAAAAAAAATTAAAGACAAACAAATCACAGTAGGCGTAATTGGTCTTGGCTATGTTGGGCTCCCGCTTGCTGTTGAAAAGGCGAAGACTGGATTTAAAACAATTGGTTTTGACGTTCAATCACAAAAGGTTGACATGGTCAATGCAGGAAAAAATTATATCGGAGACGTGGTAGATAATGATCTTGAAGATTTAGTCAAGAGTGGCATGTTCTCAGCGACAACCGATTTCAGCTTCGTTAAAGACGTAGACTTTATAGCAATCTGTGTTCCTACGCCACTTGATGACCACCAGCAGCCTGATATTAGCTACATAAAAGCTTCAACTGAACAAGTTGCTAAATATCTTAAAAAAGAAACTATGGTGGTATTGGAATCTACAACATATCCCGGCACAACAGAAGAACTTATCAAGCCATTACTTGAGGAAGGTTCAGGACTGAAATGTGGTGAGGATTTTTATCTGGGATTTTCACCAGAACGTGTTGACCCCGGCAATCTGATCTACAAGACTAAAAATACACCTAAAGTTGTAGGCGCTATTGGAGAGGATGCAACTGAGGTTATTGCTGCAATGTATAGCGCAGTTTTGGAAGGCGAAGTATTTACGGTATCCAGCCCTGCCATAGCAGAAATGGAAAAAATCCTCGAAAACACGTACCGTAATGTAAACATTGGTCTTGTTAATGAGCTTGCCATACTTTGCAACAAGATGAATATTAATCTCTGGGAAGTAATTGAGGCTGCAAAATCAAAGCCATACGGATTTCAAGCATTTTATCCCGGCCCCGGTTTAGGCGGGCACTGTATTCCTCTTGACCCTTATTATCTATCGTGGAAAGCAAGAGAGTTTGGTTTTCATACTTCAATGATTGAATCTTCCATGATGATTAATGACCGTATGCCAGAGTATTGCGTTGAACGAGCAAGCGAAATTTTAAATAAAGATAAGAAGGCGCTTAACGGCTCAAAAATACTTACACTTGGTGTAGCTTATAAACAAGATATTGATGATTTCAGAGAAAGCCCAGCTCTAAAAGTTATTGATATTCTTATAAAAACAGGTGCTTTGGTTGATTTCTATGATCCATTTATTACAGAATATAATTATCAAGGACAAAAATTCAGCGGGTTGGAAACTATAAATGCTGATATGTTAAAAGAGTATGATTTAGTTTTAATTACGACAGCTCACACTAAATTAGATTACGATTTAGTAGCTGCAAATTCAAAGTGTATCTTTGATACTAAAAATGCTACTAAAAATGTTAAAAATAGAAGTAATATTACTTTATTATAAGACTCCTATGAATAAACGATAATTATTCAAAGACTGAACAGTCTGAGATACCAAGCTGATTCAGCAGATGCTAATGAATATGGTGTATCTGCTGGGTTGGACTTATTATGCAATGAAGATAATACAATGAGTATGTGTAACATTAATGGATTGTTTAATGATTGTACAAGTCATTATTGATGTTAAGAGCACTAAGTATAAGTCTAATATTGAAAACTTAGGGTATAACTATGGAAAAAATAAGTACAAGGAGACAAACGCTGTGAGAATTTTACACATAAATTCATATTACAGCACAAGCGGTTTTTATAAAAATTTATTTGACAAGCAGCAGGCTAGTGGCATTGATATATCGGTGTATGTTCCAGTGACTAAGTGTGCCCGCATATCAACACTTAATCTTGGCGAGTACACTATTAAAAGCGCCAACCACAGTAAATATGACAGAGTGATCTTTCATATTAAGCAAAGGAAAATATATGCTGATATTGTTAAGACATATAAAATGGAAGCATTCGATCTTGTACATGCTCACTCCCTGTTTTCCAATGGCAATATCGCCTTAAGATTAAAGAAGACCTACGGCATACCCTATATTGTTGCGGTGAGAAATACAGATGTTAATACCTTCTTTAAGTACATGATTCACTTAAGAAAGCAAGGAGTTAATATCTTAAAAGAGGCAGAGAAAATAATCTTCCTTTCAGAGTCTTATAGAGATTTTGTTATTGAAAAATACGTTCCAACTAAGTTGAAAAGTGAAATATTCAATAAAACAAAGATTATTCCAAATGGGATTGATGATTTTTGGTTTCAAAAAATAAACATATCAAAAAAAAATGTTAAAGAGAGCAATTTAAGACTGGTTTACGCAGGCGTGATAAATAAAAATAAAAATGTTATGACAACCGTCAAGGCGATAAAAATTCTCCAACAGAGAGGCTATAAAGTGCAATTTACAGTAGTAGGGAGGATTGCTGATAAGAACATTCATCAGCAAATTATTTCACTGCCGTTTGTTAAGTATATAGAACCAAAACCTAAAGAAGAACTACTAGAAATTTACTCTGCGCATGACATCTTTATTATGCCATCAATTACAGAGACTTTTGGTTTGGTATATGCAGAAGCGATGAGCCAAGGCCTTCCCGTTATTTATACAAAAGGACAGGGATTTGACAGACAGTTTGAGGAAGGTAAAGTTGGTTATCACGTCGATTGTTTTAATGCAGAAGAAATTGCCCAAAGAATCATAGATATTTGTAGTGATTACCAAAGCATGTCACAAAGATGTAGGGTCTTGAGTGATAAGTTTGATTGGAAGAATATTGTGCCAGTATATACAGAAGTTTATAATAGTACCGTTTTAATATAGATTATGTAAGCGGTTCATATATTTATGACTAACGATAGTGGTAATAGTGGAAATGATCTCATCGCTCATGTTGACATAACAGAAAAGTAATTGTGTAATTTGGCATTCCTCTTGGATTTGCATTACTCATATTGTTGGTTTATTTAGTCATGACGGCTCTGCTGAAGAATTAAAATAAGGACTTAAAAGGGATATCTTAATTATATATAGCAGGCGGTTTTTATCCTCTCTTATTTTAAGGAAGATATCTTAATTCTTTGCGTTTATTGGATTTAGCTATTAATGCCTTCACTATTCGAACTAAAGAAATGATATAAAATAAACAATCTATGTTTCATCCGTGCTAAGCGAAAGGAAGGCAATTAAATGCAAAAAATCCTTAAATTAATGATAACAAACTTTAAAGAGGGGACGTGTTCACACGACCTGAGAGAAATTACCACTATGTGTGAGAGAAACTGTGAAGTATTAGTTTGCGCAAAACATGATGATGGACTGGAATTACTAGAACATAAAGCATATACAGTAAAAAGGTTTAGGTTAAATCCTCAAAACAAGAGAGGAATGGTAAACAAAGCCAAAAGACTTCTTTCGTACGTTAGGCAATGTGAAATTGAAGCTAAGCGTTTTATGCCAGATGTTATCAGTGCCCATGACTTGGTAGCTTTAGTCATAGCAGAACATCTGAAAAGAAGACTTAAGAATGGCTGCAGAATATTGTACGATTCGCATGAATTAACAAGTAAAAGTAAAGGGGTGAAAAACAACAATATTATAGGGCTCCTTACAATTATTTTTGAGAGATTATATATAAATAAAGCAGATGCTGTAATGGTTGTGAGTGAGTCCATAGCACTTTACAACGAAAAAAAATATAATTTGAAAGAACGTCCTACTGTGGTTCGCAATATTCCTCACACCCAAAAACTTACAGGCAAAAGGAATCTGTTTAGAGAGTATTTGGGAATTGGAGAAGATAAGAAAATATTATTATATCAAGGATTTATCACAGAGGGGAGAGGAATAGAAAAGATTATAGATGCTCTGAATTATTTGGGTGACGAGTATGTTTTAGTAATTATGGGAGATGGAGATAAGGAAAAGTACAAAACATATGCTAGCCGTAAAAATGTTGTGCAGAAGGTATTATTTCACGATGCCGTTCCGTATGCGACATTGATTGACTACACAAGCTCTGCGGACCTAGGAATTGCCTTAATAAAGAATTTTTGCTTGAGCTACTATTATTGTCTACCGAACAAGATATTCGAGTATATCCAGGCTGGATTACCTGTATTATGCTCTGATTTTCCCGATATGACGTCGATTGTAAAAGGTTATGGTATTGGTGATACTACTGACCCTGAAAATTCAGAACAAATAGCAAATATGGTTGAATACATGTTTAGTAAACCCAATTACCAAGAGTATATAAACAATATGAAAAAAGCGCAGCGAGAACTTTGTTGGGAAGAAGAATCAAAAAAATTGATAGAGCTATATGATAAACTTCTTAAGACTAGTTATTGAACACAAAACGGAAAATAGTGTCTATATGAATAGTTATGTAAAGATTGGGAAAGAGGTCTCGCTTTGCCGTTCAATTTTAAGTCGATTAGAAATCAGTTCTTTCAGATCTGGAGAAAGGGCGCATTTCATATAATTATTGGAAGTTTTCTGACGAAATTCGTGAGTTTTTTTGGTTCAATATTTCTTGTAAGAGTGCTTTCTAAAACGTCCTATGGTGTGTTAAGTTATATAGAAAACATATACGCCTATGTTTTCATATTTGCTGGCATGGGACTAGGAAATGCTCTTTTGAGGTATGTTGTATTAGCTAAAACACCGGAACACAAGTATGGGTACTACCGCTACATTCAGAAAAAAAGCACTTTGTTTAATTTAATTCTTATATTGATACTAGGTTTGTATGCCGTATTTTATCCACCTCCAAGTGAATTCGCATCAGCTCGATGGTTACTCGTTATTATTCTAATTGCACTACCGTTCCAATATTTAATGCAAAATAGCATGCTGCTTTTGAGGGCATTATTCGCAAACAAGGGATATGCTATTACTGCTTTCGTAACTACAGCAATCTTAATTGGCAGTAAATATGTTGGGGCAGTGTTCTGGGATTTGAAGGGAGTAATAGTTGCTTTTATTGCGGTTAATCTTTTTTTTGGCATCTTGTTTTGTGTCATGATTTACAAAAAGTATTTTAATAATATAAAGGCTCAAACGCTATCGAGCAGTGAGAAGAAGATTGCTGATAGATATTCGATCCAATATATGATAACTAGCGGTATATGGTCAATATTCATGTTAAATGATGTGTTTATGTTAGGAATGTTTTTCGGAGATGCCACAATCGTAGCCGACTACAAGGTGGCATATGTAATACCCGGCAATCTTGCAATTATTAGCACAGCTATAGGCATTTTTGTTTCACCATACTTTGTAAGGCACGAATCGAACTATGAGTGGATTCGTAAAAACTATAAGAAGGTGATGAGTCTAACTGCAGGACTGATGGCACTTGCTGTATTAATCTTATTCGTATTCGCAAAACCTATCATTACACTCCTTTATGGCGCTCAGTATGAAAATGTTGTTCCAATTATGCGCTTGCTGTTGATTGCGGCCTTTGCAAACTGTGGATTGAGATTTACAACGGCTAATTTGTTAGCAGCGATGGGGCAGATTAAGTACAACATGACAATTTCGTTTATTGGTGTGATGTTTCAGATCGGAATTAATATTTTCATGATACCCCGTTTTGGTGCGATGGGTGCGGCTTTTACAAGTATTGTCATATATACAATTATGGCATTAGCACTGTTTAGCGTATTTGTGAAGAAGTATCAATTATTCAAAAGATAAGCACTACTCTGTGTTCCAATTCCACTAAGTCAGGTTTTTGAAGTGGCATTTTCGAATTGCAAAATGTTATCTTTGCAACCTCTAAAAATAAACAGAAAAGAGTTGTGGTATAAACATGAACAAAGCAAAAAAAGTTCGTTTTGCGATCGTTGGGTGCGGGAGAATTGCCCCAAAACATGCGGAATCCATAGAAGCGCTTTCTGAGGCAGAACTCGTCGCAGTATGCGATAGTGTACCTGAGAAAGCACAGGCCTTTGCAGATAAATACGGAGCAGAGCCCTACACTGATTATTTGGAAATGCTCAAGAGGGACGACATTGATGTCGTCACCATTGCAACTTCTAGCGGATTACACGCTGAAATCGCGATTGCAGCAGCAGAAGCAGGTAAGCATGTCTTGGTAGAAAAGCCAATGGCTATGACCTTGAAAACGGCTGATGAGATGATCGCAGCTTGTCACAAAGCAGGCGTTAAATTAGGCGTCATACATCAGAACCGGTTTAACGATTCGATAAAACTCCTACGCAATGCCTTAGAAGGTGGCCGCTTTGGCAAATTAACTCACGGACAGGCCACCGTCCGTTGGAATCGCAATGATAACTATTATACGCAAGCGCCATGGAGGGGGACAAAGCTCCAAGACGGCGGAGTCCTTATGAATCAATCTATCCATAATATTGACCTATTACAATGGACCTTTGGCCCAGTGGAGTCTGTGTTTGGATATACAGCAACCTTTATGCGCAAAATTGAAATGGAAGATATGGGCGCAGCTGTCATTAAGTTTAAGAGCGGTGCCATCGGACTTATTGAGGCAGCATCAACGATCTATCCAACTAACATTGAAGAGACCCTCAATGTCTTCGGCGAAACGGGATCAGTCATTGTGGGAGGAATAGCCGTTAACCGAATTGAAGTGTGGGAATTGCCGGACAGCGTGGAAGAGAAAAAAGAAGTCTTCGCCAGTCAGGAAGGGAATCCACCCGATGTATACGGCTTTGGACATAGAGAACTGATTCTGGATCTTATTCAAGCGATTCGAGAAGATAAAATACCAGCTATCCCAGGGGAAGAAGGACGTAAAGCACTTGAAATCATATTGGCGATTTATAAGTGTCAGGAGACCAAACAGCCGGTTGTGTTCCCTATGGAGGTAGAAGAATAACGGGGAGGGTTATGTATGGATTATTTTGTACATGAAAGCAGCTATGTAGATGAGGGCGCATGCATAGGTAATGCTACTAAGATATGGCATTTTAGCCATGTTCATAAGGGTGCAACGATTGGCGAAGAATGTTCTCTCGGTCAAAACGTCAATGTATCAAGTAATGTAACGATAGGAAAAGGCGTTAAAATTCAGAACAATGTTTCTGTTTATGAAGGTGTGGAGCTTGAGGACTACGTGTTTTGTGGACCCTCCATGGTGTTCACCAACGACCTCACCCCAAGAGCTAAATATCCAAAAGGAAGCATCGGTTATAAGAAGACACTGATTAAATATGGTGCCACCATTGGAGCTAATGCGACCATTGTCTGCGGCAATACTATCGGCCAATGGGCGATGATAGCTTCCGGTGCGGTTGTAACGAAAGATGTGCAGAAATATGCACTGATGGCAGGAGTACCCGCCAAACAAATCGGCTGGGTATGCGAATGTGGTATACCATTAAAAGAAGAACTTATATGCAAAGACTGTCGCAGAGAATATGAGCTAATGGAAGGTCAGCTGGTAGAGAGAAAATAACACAAATCACATATAACAGCAGCACAGCATCGTAGGGGATTGCATGGCTGATGTAGCTATTATAGGCTGCGGCATAGTGGGAGCGGCCGCAGCCTATGAACTATCTAAGTATCGGCTTACCACCTTGGTTCTTGAGCAGAAAATGATATGGACATGGGAACGACGAAAGCAAACAGTGCTATCATTCATGCTGGCTTCCATCCCAAACCGGGAACATTAATGGCAAAGTTAAATATGGAAGGAGCACAGCTCACGAAAGAGTTGTGCTCTAAGTTAAATATACCTTATGTGCAAATTGGCGCTATAGTACTTGCATTTTATAAGATGAATAATAAACTATGGAGAGGTGTTTAAGTGGAATTTAGAGATTTAAAAACACAATACCAAGAATATAAAACCGAAATAGATAGTGCCATTCAAGAGGTGTTGCAAGATGCTAACTTTATCAGTGGTAAGCAAGTAGCAGAGTTGGAAGAACAGTTGGCCCAATACGTAGGCGTTAAACATTGCATAACTTGTGCTAACGGAACAGATGCATTGACATTGATGATGATGGCATGGGATATAAAAGAAGGAGATGTAGTATTCGTACCTGACTTCACTTTCTTTTCGACCGGTGAAATTGTTTCTTTTGAAGGCGCAACGCCTGTGTTTGTAGATGTAGATAGAGATACCTATAATATAGATACTAATAAATTGGAAAAGGCAATCCAAAAGACCTTAGCAGAAGGCAAGTACACGCCTAGAGCGATTATTGCAGTGGATTTATTTGGTCTTCCTGCAAACTATCCTGAAATAGAGCGTATTGCAACAGAATATGGTTTAATGGTATTAGAAGATGGGGCTCAAGGTTTCGGAGGTAGAATTGGTGATAGAGTAGCTTGTAGTTTTGGAGACGCATCAATTACTTCATTCTTCCCAGCGAAACCGTTAGGTTGCTATGGAGACGGCGGTGCGGTATTCACCAATAATGATGGCGTAGCAAAGCTACTTAAATCATTCAGAGTACACGGTAAAGGCGATAACAAATACGATAATGTAAGAATAGGCATGAACTCAAGACTTGATACTCTTCAAGCTGCAGTCTTAAAAGTGAAATTGCAAGCGTTCATCGATTCTGAGCTCCAAAATGTAAATAAAGTTTTTCAACTTTACAATGAAAGATTGAAGGATATTGTAGAAGTCCCTTTAATACCAGAAGGCTTCTACTCAAGCTTCGCTCAATACACCATCAAGCTGAAGAGTAAAGAGCAGAGGGATGAGCTGCAAGCTAAACTTAAAGGGCAGGGCATTCCAAGCATGATTTATTATGTGAAGCCGATGCATAAACAAGGTGCTTTTAGTTATTTGGAATTTGATGAGAAAGATTTCAGAGTGACCAATGAGCTATGTGATATCGTATTGTCTTTACCTATGCACCCATATATGAGCGAAAGTGATGTAGAGGGTATTGCTAGTGTAATTAAAAAAGTTTTAGGGTCTAAGTCTAATCAATAAGTAGAAAATTATTAAAACATTTGGAAGCTTCTCAGACAGAAACGCAAAGTTCGTGTGGAGAGCCTATCCGATTTTCCACAGTCTGTATCTTTCGTGGGCGGAGATTCACTTTCCGAAACCGCCGCGCATTTTGACTCAGTTTATTAAATGAGTACTTAGAATATTATAATGTCAGCCGACCTCGTGAACGGATCTGCACAGAGTTGAAGCATAACTTTACATCCCGCATGAAACGTGAGGTGTAAAGTTTTCTTAATTTATTATTTCGCAAAAGAGGCCTGAACTAACACAAATTAATATGCTATGGTAGTCTAATCATGCTTCAGCGCTGCCCTCCACCTTCCAATATTGTGTTAAGGCCCTAAATTCTATATAATAGAAGAAGTGTTTCGGACAATCCGATAAATCACTGATCTGACACTCAAGGTTATGCTGTAACACTAGGTCTTACCACTACCAAAATACCCATCTATGGAGGGAATTAAATTGAAACGATTCTGGGATATCCTTTTCGGGCTCATACTACTCGTTATCTTGAGTCCCTTTTTCATCATTATCAGCCTAGCCATCAAAGCTGGCTCAAAAGGTCCAGCATTATTCAGCCAAAGGAGAATCGGAAGAAACAATACTGAGTTTGTTCTCTATAAGTTTCGATCGATGCGTACGGACACACCCAATGTGGCCACGCATTTAATGAAGGATCCTGAAAACTATATTACGCCGATCGGAAACTTCCTGAGAAAGAGTAGTTTAGACGAGCTGCCTCAATTATTCAATATCCTAAACGGTGACATGACATTTATCGGACCCCGTCCGGCCCTATATAATCAGCATGATTTGAAAAAACTAAGAACTCGCCGTGGGGTACACACTTTAAGACCAGGCATTACGGGATGGGCCCAGGTCAATGGCAGGGACAGCCTGGCAATCAGTGAAAAAGTTGAGTTAGATGCCTATTACTTGAAACACCACAATTTGGCCCTTGATATGAAAATATTAGCCTACACGTTCATTAAGGTTCTTCGGGCAGAAGGCGTTGAAGAAGGCACCCGAAAAGCTAAATAACATCAGGAGGTACACAACCATCATGAAGAAAGTACTTATAACAGGCGGTTCGGGTTTCATTGGAAACGCCATCGTTAAAAACCTTTATAATAGATACGACATAGTAGTACTGGACAATTTCTCTCCCCAAATCCATGGTGACAATTACAAAGAATCCTACCTGTATCAATCCATCAAGGATCAATGCACGATCATCCACGGCGATGTCCGCAACCGAGACGATGTAGCAAAGGCCTTGGTGGGCGTGGATTACATTATTCACCTGGCCGCTGAAACTGGCACCGGTCAATCAATGTATGAAATCAACCGCTATACAGATGTAAATATTATGGGCACGTCCAATCTATTTGACGTGATCTTAAAAGAAAAGCTACCCGTTAAGAAACTAATCCTTGCTTCCTCACGGTCTGTTTATGGAGAGGGAATGTACACCTGCCGAGAGCATGGCGTGGTTGTTCCAGGCTCAAGAAGTATTGAGGCCATGAAAAACGGCAACTTTGAGGTCACCTGTCCGATCTGTTCAGGTGAAGTCGAGTTGCGCTATACCACAGAAGAATGTCCGTTAACCCCTATTTCCTATTATGCCTATACGAAACTTGCTCAAGAAAAAATGCTCGAGGTTTTATGCCCAACGATCAACCTACCCTACACAATCTTTAGATACCAAAACGTCTACGGAGCAGGTCAGTCTCTGAACAATCCTTACACGGGCATCCTCTCCATATTCTCTAAGATGTTACTGAAAAACCAAACCCTCAACATCTTTGAAGATGGCCAAGAAAGCAGAGACTTCATCCACGTCAGTGATGTGGCGGAGATCACCTGTAATGCCCTGGAAAATGAAGCGACCCACTACCAATACATCAATGTAGGCAGCGGTGAGAAAATCTCCGTGATGCAGGTTGCCGAAACCTTGAAGAGATTATACGCGTCTAAGTCTGAAATCAAGATATCCGGCGATTTCCGAAAAGGCGATATCAGACATAATATTGCAGATATGACGAGAGGTAAAGACCTATGTGGTTTCGTCCCAGCCTATACCTTTGAAAAAGGCATGGAAGAATTTGCAGCCTGGGTTATGAAGCAAGACCAAGACAATAAAATGGAAAAAGAAGATGGTCTCTTTGAGCAATCCTTAGAGGAAATGAAAGCGACAGGCATGTTGATTCAAGGCGAGAAATAAGGCATACAGGGAGGGCTGAAAATGCAAAACAAACACGTACTGTATATTGGCACCCCCATATTTAATTACCATGAACAGATTATTGCTGAGCTCGAGGCGCAGGGATATTCCGTCGATTACTATAATGATCGCCCCAGTGAAAGCTCTTGGGTAAAGGGCATGATTAAAATCAAACCAAGCCTGATGAGCTCGCTCATCCAGAGCTATTTTGACAAGATCATGGCAGAAACTCAACGTAAAGTCTATGACTTGGTCTTCATCGTGAACTGTAAAGTATTCACCCCCGAAATGATTGAGCAATTAAAGAGCAGCCAAGAATCTGCCCAATTTGTTTTATATATGTGGGATTCACTCGCGCTTTATCCTAATAGCAAAGCGTTAATCCCTCTGTTTGACCGGTCCTACTCCTTTGATTTAGACGACTGTGGCAAGACCGAAGCCTTGACCTTCCTACCGTTGTTTTATGGCAATGTCTATGAGCAACTTGGTAAAGACAGTATTCCGACGGACATAGAATATGACCTCGTCAGTATCTGCACAGCCCATCCAAATCGTTATAAAACCATGCGCGTGCTCTTTCCAATGCTTGAAGCTAAGGGAATCCGCATCTTTTCATATATGTTCTTAAACAAGCTTCAGTATTGGTATAATAAAGCGTTCGTCCAAGAATTCCATGGTGCCAGTCGTCGTGAATTTAAGTTCAAACCCCTGTCTGAACAAGAAAACCTTAATATTCTTAAGCATTCAAATACAGTCTTTGATATGCAGCATAGTAACCAGAGTGGCCTGACGATGAGAACCATTGAAACGCTGGGCGCTAAAAGAAAACTGATCACGTCCAATACGAATATCACGAAGTATGACTTCTATCATGAGAACAACATCTTTATCTTGGACGAGCATAACTGGTCAAGTATTGAGCAATTTATTAAACGTAGCTATGAGCCAATTGATGAGGATATTTATAGGAAATACAGTTTGCATAGCTGGATTAAAACGATTATTGGTGAAGCAAGAAACGAGTCTCTACGATGAAAAACAACTATACCTTCGCGGAGACGCTCTCAACAATCTATGCGCTGCTGTGTACAAGATTGTTTTATAAAGGCGCTCGCTTGGTCAGAAGGCCCTTCTACTGCCGCGGGAAATCTCGTCTGCAATTCGGTGAAGGGTTTACAACCGGTCATCATTGCAGATTTGATTTACTGGGTGTCGACAGCGACAATTCCAAGAAACTCATCCTCGGCAAGAACTGCAAGCTTGGTGATAACGTACACATTGTCGCCAATGAACAAGTCGTCATCGGAGATAACTGTTTGATGGCCTCCAAGATCTTTATTAGTGATACAAGCCATGGAGACTATTCGGAGGGCACAACCGCTTCTACACCTAACCTTGCGCCTGATGATCGGCCGCTTCATACGAAGCCAGTTAGCATCGGAGATAACGTCTGGATTGGCGAGAATGTTTGTATTCTGTTAGGCGTTCGCATTGGAGATGGCTGTATTATCGGAGCTAACTCGGTCGTCATCCATGATCTACCCGATCAATGTATCGCGGTTGGCAGTCCCGCGAAGGTGATTAAGCGCTACGATTTCGGACAGAAAAGTTGGGTAACAATTTGAAAATATCAGTATGCATGGCCTCCTATAAGGGCGAGAAATTTATTAAGGATCAGATCAAGTCTATCCTACAGCAGCTTGCTGCAGGCGACGAACTCATCATCTCTGATGATGGTTCTACCGATCAAACCCTCGCTGTGATCCGTTCCATCGAAGACCCCAGAATCCAATGTATTATCAACCAAGGAGAGCACGGCTACACACGGAATTTTGAAAACGCCTTGAACCATGCCACGGGGGATATTATTTTCCTCTCGGATCAAGATGATATATGGTGTCCTAATAAAGTATCAAGGATGAGAAAAGCTTTAGAAGATCATGATTTGGTCGTTTCAGACGCTCGAGTGGTGGATGAACATCTGAAAACCCTCTACGAATCTCACTTTGCGCTCTGCAACGTTCAAGCGGGCTTCGTAAATAACTTCATGGGTACCCGCTATATTGGAGCCTGCATGGCCTTCAATCGGAAGCTATTGAAGCTCATCTTACCCTTTCCGAAAAACCAACAACTATGTCCCCATGATTACTGGATTACCATCGTTGGGGAAATGTTCGCCCGCGTTAGCCTGGTCAAACAACCCTTAATCCTGTATAGAAGACACGGCGGTAACGCCTCTAGTGCAGGGTTTGGCAAGGGACGGTCCCTTTCTATTAAGATCAACTCCAGGATGTACTGTGCACTTCAATTAATTAAGCTCAGGGTTAGAACTCATTTCTAAGAGTTGGAGGAGATACTTTGGGACGCATTGCGGCAGGGGTTATACTGTTTAATCCTGATTTAATGAGGCTCAGGGAAAATATAGAGGCCATACATACACAAGTAGACCTGTTGGTGCTGATCGATAATCACTCTGACAACTTGGCTGAGATAGTACGCGAATTCAGTCACTTTCAGAACATCGTTATGATTAAAAACGAACAGAACCT
This sequence comes from Desulfosporosinus sp., assembly GCA_035648035.1. GTDB lineage: Bacteria > Bacillota > Desulfitobacteriia > Desulfitobacteriales > Desulfitobacteriaceae > Desulfosporosinus. The sequence goes on from DASRMG010000112.1 coordinate 24,585, forward strand.
AGGCATCGCCAAGGCCCTCAATCAAACCCTGCTTTACTGTCAATCAAAAGGGTATACCTGGGTCTTAACGCTGGACCAAGACTCTGTTTGCCCCCCAAATCTTATAATAGAGTATAATAAGTACATAGCGAACCCAGACGTGGCGATCCTCTCACCGGTCATCGAGGATAGAAATATGAGAGCAACCCCTCCAGAAGAGCATGTTCCATCCAGTTGCGAGCCAATCAATCGCTGCATCACTTCAGCGACTTTAACCAACGTTAAGATTTGGAACGAGCTTGGCGGCTTCGATGAGACCATGTTTATTGACCTAGTAGATCTAGAGTACTGCAAGAGGGTTCAGCTAAACGGGTACAAAATACTTAGAATCAACACCGTCAAACTGCTCCATGAAGTGGGACACATAACCCAGCCCAGGTTATTATTTTGGAGAGTTCAAGTCTTGAATCATTCGGCTTTTAGAAAGTACTATATCGCCAGAAACACCCTTTATTTTGCCTGGAAACATAGAACCCGCTTCAGTATCCTGTTGGCCTATCTGAGAGTCCTGAAATTACTGGCGCTGACAATGCTTTACGAGCAAGATAAAGTCACTAAAAGCAAGGCAATACTGAGAGGCGTTAAAAGTGCTCGGAAGCTTTCAATCGGTGACACTTAAGGAGATATGGGAACATGACTCAAAGGATCTTAAATAGCCTTAAATTGCAACCCAAATCAAACAGCAGGCTCAATGTGTTAGTCTATATTGTCTTGATAGAAATGGTCCTTGGCGGGAGTGGTCGTGTTATAACAGCAGGCCCGCTAACCCTGAAATATGCCCTTTTTCTCATCGCTTTGATTTATTTTGCGGTAGCTACTTTGACAATACCCTACAAAATAGATGAGCGGAATATGTTTTATGGACCCGTGTTCGTCTTTCTGGCGCTGCTCTTCTTATCCATCGCCAACGGGTTGTTACATGGCTATCCCGTCGGGGATGTCTTATCGGCAACCCAGGGTTATTTATATTTACTGATGATATTACCCTTCACACTCTTTATTAATAAGATAGAACAAGTCAGAGAAGTTCTGCGAGTGATTAACGCTAGTGCTCTTGTACTGGCCATACTGTCCATCATAATATTTATATTTTTATACATAGCGCCCGCGCAAGTCTATTCAATCGTTAACCCCTTCCTAGTCAACACAAGTTATGGGGCCTTAGAGCCAAGCGGCGTCTTACCGCGAGTATTCTTTAGAACCGATCCGTTTATTGCCCTAGCGTTTATTCATGAATTATTCACCTATGTTAATCGACCTGATCAGAGAACTATCCGATCCATTGTAAAAATGGTGATCCTATTAATCGGGTGTTTGACCACCATGACCATGGGATTATGGGTAGCCCTAGGCGTAGGAATTGCGCTTTGCATAGCCTTTTCACCCGGTAAGAATAAACTATATATGCTCTTAGTGATGATGTTTGTCGCTATGATTATTTTTATTCCCTTTGCCAACTCGATACAACAGATCGTACTCAAACGGTTTAGTCAGTCGGACAGTAGTTTTATTATTAAATTAGATCAACTATATACCATGTTAAATGTATGGATTCATAACTTCTTCTTTGGTACCGGCTATGGTGTTAAAATCATCTTTGATAACGGCGTGATGTATCGAGAAATCACAAAATTCGAACTCTCATGGCTAGAACTACTCGTCTGCATGGGAATTACAGGCTTTACGTCATTTTCATATATATTAACTAAAACCTTCTTGAACGGGTTGAGAGCGGCTAGCCTCAGCGCCGAACATCATGCCATCCAAATAAAGGCCATGATCACTGGGGTCATCATGCTCTGTGTCATTTCATTAGTCAATCCATTTCTTAATAACCCCATCGGACTTGGCTATTTAATCATCGTGATGTGTTCTGTGAACGTCTATTACAAGACGTTGAATAGGACACAGTCATCAGAGAAAAGTGAGGCGAGGGTATGGTAGACGATAAAAACGGCCTAATATCCGTTGCTTTATGTACGTATAATGGTGAACAGTATATTACCCAGCAAATACAAAGCATCTTAAATCAGACCGTATTACCTGACGAACTCATTATCTGTGACGATGCCTCCACGGATTTAACCCTAGACTTACTGGAGAAAGTGTCTGCCTTGAGTCCTATCCCTATTCACATCTATAAAAATGAACATAACCTAGGTTCTACGAAGAATTTCGAAAAGGCCATCAATTTGTGTCAAGGCGATATCATCATTCTTGCCGACCAAGATGACCTGTGGTATGAAAACAAGGTGGAAATCTTTAAAGATTACTTTACCCATCACCCCAAGGTCCAGGCAGCTTTTTCTAATGGCGACATGATGGATGCCAACGGAAATAACCTAGGTTACACGCTGTGGGATGCCTTCAAACTTAATTCGACGGAGCAAGCGAGCCTTAACAAAGGTAAAGGCTTTGAAGTCTTGTTAAAACATAACGTTGTCACAGGCGCAGCCATGGCCTTCAGAACGGACTATAAGAAATTGATCTTCCCAATCCCTGAGCTATGGATTCATGACGGCTGGATTATACTCTTGTTGTCGGCTGTGGGAGAGATTCAATGTATCGATCAAACCTTGATTAAATATCGGAAACATGCCCTTCAACAAGTGGGTGCGGTTGAGCCCAGTTTAAGACACGAGCTCAGAAAAGTTAAGGAAACAGACCGGAGTACCTATCTGCTCTATGCTCGACAATATTTGGTAGCCCTTGAACGATTGTTAAGTGTCTATACTCACGTTAAGAACCCTGAAACGATGAGACTCCTAGCAGATAAAGCGAAACATCTGTTGGTGCGTGCAAATATAGATCGTAAACTCAGTCGCCTACCCATTATTTCAAAAGAACTCGTCACCCTTAATTATTTTCGGTATTCAAACGGAATCAGAAGTTTTCTGAAGGATTTATTCCTGTACTAGGAGACCTGGTTGCTCTACACCATCAGTTTGCTTAAAGCTCGAACCATGTTAAAATAAGAAGGATAAATTAGGCGAATATTAGAACGAAGTCACCGTCTAATGATGAGATTAACTTAAAAAGGAGATCATCATGAAAATACTAGTCGTCGGTTCCAACGGTCAGCTTGGCAAAGAAATCGCAAAGCAGTTTCAGTCAAAGCATGAGCTAGAATTGTATGATATCCCTGCCCTAGATATAACGGACTACGTCTCTGTCGTGAGCCTCATCTCGGACACTAAGCCAGCTGTCGTGATTAACGCAGCGGCCTATACCAATGTGGAGCGGGCCGAGGAAGACGTGGATAACGCGTACCGAGTCAACGCCCTGGGTGCCCACAACTTAGCGCTCGCGTGCCATAAATCCGGAGTAAAGCTCGTTCATATTAGCACCGACTATGTCTTCGACGGCACAGCAACGCTTCCCTATGAAGAATTTGATCCTACGAACCCTCTGTCTGTTTACGGAAAGAGTAAACTCTGGGGGGAGAAGCTCGTCGAGCAAGTCGGTGGACAGTACTATATTCTGCGCACCTCCTGGCTTTATGGGGACGGTCCAAACTTTGTACGAACCATGTTGAAATTGGCAGAGCAAAGGGATCAACTCAGGGTCGTGGCAGATCAGTTTGGCACACCCACCTACACGAAAGATTTAGTGTGGGTTCTCGAACGCTTAATCCAGACGGAGTTTTATGGCCTCTATAACGTCTCCAATCAAGGCAGTTGTAGCTGGCAACAATTTGCTTGTAAAATATTCGCCATGGCGGGCAAAACGGTGCAGGTCGATCCTGTCACGACCGCAGAATACCCCACCAAAGCGGCACGACCACTGTACTCAGTAATGGATAATAAACTACTGCGCCTCAGAGGGCTCGACGTCATGCGACCCTGGGAGGAAGCACTTCAGGATTACATGGACCAGGAAGGTCAATCAACCCAACAAAAGGATGGGGGAGCGTTACTTTGAAAACTTGGTTAGTGACTGGGGGAGCCGGTTTCATAGGTAGTAATTTTATCAGATACCTGCTCGAGGAAGGGAATGTCCAGCTGATCAACTTAGATAAGCTGACCTATGCGGGCAATCCAGAATCTCTGGCTGACGTTTGTGACTCGACGAATTACACGTTTGTTGAAGGCGACATTGCCGACCAAGTCTTAGTCAAAGGCTTGTTACAGAAATATCAGCCTCAGGCTGTCGTTCATTTTGCCGCAGAATCCCATGTTGACCGCTCAATTGAAGGGCCTGGTGAGTTTATCCAGACCAATATTGTAGGAACCTTTCAGCTACTCGAAGCCGTTCGCAGTTACTGGAACGAGCAACCCGAGAACACCAAGGCTGAGTTTAGATTTTTACATATCTCTACGGATGAGGTCTATGGTTCTCTGGGAAGCACGGGGCTTTTCACGGAAACCACACCCTATGCGCCGAATTCACCCTACTCAGCTTCCAAAGCGGCTTCTGACCACCTGGTGAGGTCGTATTTTCATACGTATGGCTTGCCCACGTTAACCACGAACTGCTCGAATAACTATGGGTCCTATCAATTCCCAGAGAAACTCATTCCCTTGATGATTCTTAACGCCTTAGAAGGCAAATCCTTGCCGATTTATGGCAATGGACAAAACATCCGGGACTGGCTCTACGTGCTGGATCACTGCAAGGCCATTAAGACCGTGCTCGAACAAGGTCACATCGGTGAAACGTATAATATCGGCGGTAACAACGAGAAAAGTAACCTAGACGTTGTGTATACCCTCTGTGATCTGTTGGAGGAATTGTCACCACGATCTGACGGGGGTAGTTATCGGCAACAAATCGTCTATGTGAAGGATAGGCCCGGTCATGATCTACGGTACGCTATTGACTCTACGAAACTTCAGACAACCCTACACTGGCAACCTGAAGAGACGTTTGAGACAGGTATGCGGAAAACCGTGCAATGGTATTTGGCCAACCAAGTCTGGTGTCAAAGGGTCTGTGACGGAAGTTATCGCCGAGAACGATTGGGGCTTGGAGAGTGAAAGACATGAAAACCATTAAAGACGTTAAAACCGTAAAAAAAGGAATTATCTTAGCGGGCGGTTCAGGGACGAGACTCTATCCACTGACTCTGACCGTCAGTAAGCAACTGATGCCAGTCTATAACAAACCCATGATCTATTACCCCCTGACCACGTTGATGTTGGCAGGTATTACAGAGATCCTAGTGATTACCACGCCCCATGACCAAGCCCAGTACGCGGGCGTGCTTAAAGACGGCAGCCAATGGGGCATCAACATCCAGTATGCCATCCAGCCTGAGCCAGGTGGCCTAGCACAAGCGTTCATCATTGGGCGCGACTTCATCGGAGAAGACAGTTGTGCGCTCATCTTAGGGGATAACATCTTTTACGGTCATGATCTGACCGAGCATCTCGCTCGGGCCATCCGCCAGGAGAGCGGAGCGACGGTCTTTGCGTATCGGGTGAAAGATCCAGAACGTTACGGCGTGGTTCAATTTGATCAAGCCGGTAAAGTCCTCAGTATCGAGGAAAAACCTGAGCAACCAAAATCCAATTATGCCGTGACCGGCCTGTATTTTTATGATAACTCCGTCGTAGAGATCGCCGCAAACCTTAAGCCTTCGCCTAGGGGAGAGCTGGAGATCACCGACGTCAATAAAGTATACTTAGCGAAGAACGCCCTGCGGGTCGAGACCTTAGGCCGTGGCTATGCTTGGCTAGATACTGGCACGCACGAATCACTCCTGCAGGCGGCCAATTACATCCAAACCATGGAAGAACGTCAAGGCCTGATGATCGCTTGCCCAGAAGAGATTGCCTACCATATGGGCTATATCTCGGCCGAGCAAGTGCTTAAATTAGCCAAACCGCTACAGAAGAATAATTACGGGCGCTACTTGGTAAATATGATCAAGGAAGGTGTTCAAGGATGAAAGTTATAGAAACAAAGTTACCTGGGGTCAGGATTATAGAACCGAAAGTGTTCGGGGATGCTCGAGGCTTCTTTATGGAGACTTGGAATCAAGCCCGCTATGAAGAGCTAGGCTTACCCTCCGTCTTCGTTCAGGATAATCTGTCCTTTTCGTCGAAGGGCGTGCTGCGAGGCCTGCACTTTCAAAACCCCAACGCACAGGGGAAATTAGTTTATGTGCTCCAGGGCGAGGTGTTCGACGTCGCGGTGGATATCCGCGTAGGCTCCCCGACGATGGGCCAGTGGGTGGGCGTAACCCTGTCGAGTGAGAACAAGCGACAATTTTATGTTCCCGCCGGATTCGCTCATGGTTTTTGTGTGACCAGTGAGACCGTACTCTTTGCCTATAAGTGCACGGAATTGTACCAGCCGAAGGCGGAACATGGCTTGAACTGGCAGGATCCTGATTTAGGGATTCAATGGCCACTCGAGAAGCCACGGTTATCGGAGAAGGATTTGATCAATCCGAACTTGAAAGATATTGACCCAAGGTTATTGCCGCAGTTCGCGGACTGATTGGGAGGATTACAGTGGAAGAAATAGATCTGCGACATATTTTACAGCAACTTTGGAACATGGTGCGAAAACATTGGCTCCTTGTGCTGGCGCTCCCACCCCTTGCTGCCCTCGCCATGGGCCTGATGAGTACGTATATTATTACGCCCGTTTATCAAGCCTCAACCACCGTGATCATCGAAACAAAAGCCTCTGAGGCAGCCCAGGATCCAGCCATAGTGGCTGCACAAGCTATTCTTAGTAATAGTACGATGCAACAACACGTGAAGAATTATCTTGAACTTGCCAAAAGTACGACGGTCCAGAAAAAGGTCATCAAGGCGTTGAAATTAACCATGACGCCCGAACAACTTGATGGCGCGATCTCCGTAAGTCAACTCAAGACCACGGACCTGATCATCATAGCGGTGATCGATAAAAACCCTGCAACTGCTGCCTCTATTGCCACCGAGACGGCTCAAGAACTGTCTAAAGCGGTGGTCTTAGACCAGGTCAAGGTCGTAGATCCTGCAGAGATTCCAGTCCTACCCATTAAACCGAATAAAACACTGAACGTGGTGTTTGCTTTTCTGGTGGGCATCCTGGCTGCTTGCTGCTGGATATTCGTGCGGGAGTATATGGATAACACCCTCAAAACGACCAGTGAGGTCAAGGGCTTTCTCGGCATCCCTGTACTGGGCGTCATTGCCAACTATGAAAAGAGCCAACCCGGTAAGAAAACCTCTGCGAATGCCTTGACGACCTTAAGGACCCTGGAAGAACCCAACTCTCCCATCGCGGAAGCCTATCGCTCGATCAGGACGAACCTCGAATATGGAAGTCTCACTTCAGCGCCTCATAAAATCTTAATCACAAGCTCAGGGCCTCAAGAGGGAAAATCCACAACGGTCGCTAACTTGGCAGTTAGTCTGGCGCAAGCTGGGAAATCGGTGCTGGTCCTCGATGCCGACCTGCGCAATCCAACCCAGCATAAATTATTTGGCCTAGCCAATCGTCAAGGCTTATCCGAGGCCTTGCTTCAAGACGGAGACTACCGAGACTATCTCAGGGAAACGACCGTACCAGGCTTAATGGTTCTAACGGGCGGCCCCATCCCTGCAAATCCTGCAGATCTTCTCGGGTCCCAGAGAATGCAACATTTAATTGAAACGGCCAGTGAACAATTTGACCAGGTGCTCATCGATGCCCCCTCTGTCCTTTCGGTCACGGATGCCGCCCTACTGGCCCGGAAAGTTGATGGAGTCGTCCTAGTCCTGGCCTCAGGTCAAGTCAATAAAGACGATGCGCAGGCCGCTAAAGAGCGGCTGGATAACGTCAGTGCCAAGCTCCTAGGGGCAATTCTTAATAAATGGTAAGGGTGTTTTACACCCTCCACACCTGGTTCGAGACCAAGAAATCCTTCTCAAGAATTAAACAGATTAACTATAGAGTGTATAGAATCCTGCTCTTTATCATTGGTAGGGTCGTACCGCTTTATTATAAGCTGACGCCTTCCACGCAGAGCGGCGTCAACGCAGCCAACGGTCATCAGCCACAGGTCGTCGTGTCGCTCACCTCGTTTCCTCCCAAGATGGACAGGCTCTGGATGGTTCTGGAATCGCTACTTAGACAAACAACAAAACCAGACAGACTCCTCCTCTGGCTGGCCACCACGCAATTTCCATCTCTGGAAGACGTGGATGCCAGAGTTCGTGCCCTGGAAAAGCGAGGTCTTGAAATACGGTTTTGTGAGGATTTAAAATCCCACAAGAAGTATTACTATGCCATGCAGGTGTTCCCTGACGATCTCGTGATTACGGTCGATGATGATATATTTTACCCCGAAACGTTGATCGAAGATCTCCTGACGAAACATCTCGAATATCCAGAGTGTGTTGTGTGCTATCGTGCCCATACCATCACGTTGACCGAAGGCAAGGTCAACAAATACACGCAGTGGGATCAACGCTCTAAGGGTATATCGGGTCCCTCCCATAGGTTACTAGCAACGAATGGGGGAGGGGTGCTGTATCCTCCGAAGTGTTTAAGCGAAGAGACCTTTAACCTGAAAGCCCTTCAAGCCTTGTCACCGAACTCAGATGACCTATGGTTGAAATGTATGGGGACGCTACATAACACGAAGACCGTCAAAGTCTATCCCACCTATTCTGAAGTCTTCACAACCCTAGGATCAGAGGACTCCGGTCTATCTAAAAGCAACGTCACTGAAGGCCAAAACGATGCACAGCTCAAAAATATACTAGAAAGGTATTCGATTGATTTTTATGAAAGATTCCTTCATTAAAAATTTCCTGATTCTTTCGACGGGCAGCGCCTTAACCATCCTCATAGGGCTCTTCACGACGCCTATTATTACGAGACTCGTGGACCCCACGGAGTATGGGCAGTTATCTTTTTTTAATATCTATACGAATCTTGCGACACTCGTCTTGATATTAGGACTAGATCAAGCCTTTATGAGATACTTTTATCAAGGGGAAGATATTAACTTTAAGAGAAAGCTACTCTACAAGAGCCTGTGGTTACCCGTCGTATTATCAGTCATCGCTGCGTTTCTAGTGATTACAGTCGGGCACTACGTTATTAAAGCCAGTGACCTTCAAGATTTTGACGCCATCGTAGTACTCTTCGCTGCGTACCTCATTGTGATGGTCATTAATCGATTTAGCTTCTTGCTGGTCAGGATGCAGTACAAATCGAAACTATATGCCAGTCTCAATGTTCTCCAGAAAATCCTCTACGTAGTGATCGCCATCGTCTTAGTCCTGATCTTCAGGTCACACTACCTTTTAATCCTAGTGCTCGCTTTATTTCTCGCGCAACTCCTAGTAACCATCATCAGTATTATTAAGGAGAGAGAGATCTGGAAGCCCATTAACCTCGCGTATAAACTAGAATTTACTGAGTCGGACCTTATTAAATTTGGTTATCCGCTCGTTTTCTCCTTAGCCATCACCTGGCTCTTTCAGGTGACGGATAGACTCGTCATCAAGAAGTATGGCAGTTATGAGGATGTCGGGATCTATGCTGGGGCTATGGCCATCATCGCTATATTTTCCATGATTCAAATCACCTTTAATACGATATGGGCACCGGCGGCTATAGAGCATTTTGAGAACCATCCAGACGATAAAGCGTTTTACACCACGGCCCATCAAAGTATTACCGTGTTAATGTTTTTCTTTGGCCTTAGTTTAATTCTCTTTAAAGATGTATTTGTTTTGTTCTTAGGTGCAAAATATAGTCAAGCCTCCTATATCATGCCGTTTTTGATCTTCAGCCCCATTATGTATACGGTTTCAGAGACCACCGTGGGTGGCATCAACTTCATGAAGCGATCAAAACTTCACGTCCTCGTGGCCATCGGCTCCTGTATTTTTAACGTCGTGGGCTGTTTCGTCTTAGTGCCCCTCTACGGACTCCAAGGCGCAGCAATATCCACAGGATTGTCCTACATTGTCTTCTTCACGCTACGAACTGTCTTAGCCAATCGTTGTTATTACATCAATTTCGGCTTGCACAAGTTCTATAGTCTCACAGCCTTAACGCTTCTCTATGCTTGGTGGAATACCTTTCATGCCTTTGGTATGATCTCCGTAGTGTCCTACCTAGGCATTTGTGCGGTCCTGTGTGTCCTGTATAAGAACGTTCTGATCACCGGCGTTGCCCTGGTACGCGCTAAATTCATCAAGTAGGATCGGGCCATGGTGGGCGTTTTAGCACAGAATTGCAGAGTTGATCTCGAGACGATACGCGAATATAATGATATAATGAAATATATAGATGAGAATTGGGAGGCGCTTAATGGCAAGTTATGAATTGGACAGAAAACTCACGGTCTTATTTATTTTTCATGATACTGACTATTATAGTGGCGCAACTCGTTCTCTGATGGACATTCTTGATACGTATATATTCAACAAAACCCTTAATATCGTGGCCTTATTTCCCAAGAAGCAAGGGACGGCTGTCGATTATTTAAGTAAGAAAAATATTCCGATCATCACAAGCTATTATACTGGGGTAGCAGCGTCGATTAATGAGTCTTGGATTAAGACAAAGGTTGCCTTTCCTTTTAGATTGTTGCGCTTTATGCTCTCGATCTACCGGACGTATCGCTTAAAGGACGTCTTAAAAGAAGCTAAGATCGATGTGGTGTATTCGAACACCAGTGTGATTTTTGTGGGCGGGTTTATTAATAAGTTCTTTCATATTCCTCACATCTGGCATATGCGCGAGTTTCGGCGTGAAGATCATGAGATCGATTTCTTCTTAGGGAAAACTTATTTTCATCGCTTTGCCAATAAATATGCCAACTTAATCGTGGTGATCTCCAACAGTATGTACCGAAAGCATGTCGGTAAAATTTCTGCGCGGAAATTACGCGTCAGCTATAACGACATATCACCCAAATACATCAATCCTAAAACGGCGTTTAATCTCGAGCAGCCAACGCTGCAGCTCTTGATTACCGGAGGTTTAAGCGCCAGTAAAGGCCAAATTGAAGTCTTACAAGCCTTAAAGATTTTGATCGATAAAGGGTACAATATGACCTTGAATATCGCAGGAAGTACAAACGGCCGCTACTATCAGGTCTTAGCACAATATGTTCAGGAACAGCAGCTTCAGAACCATGTGGTATTTCATGGCCTGGTCAAAGATATGAACGAACTTAGAAACTCAATGGATATTGGCATCGTGGCTTCTAAGAATGAAGCCTTTGGTCGCGTCACCATTGAAGGCATGTTAAGCTGCCTGGCGATGATTGGTCGGGACAGCGCGGGTACCAGCGAATTGATCAAAGATATGAAGACGGGCTTGCTGTATCAGCCTGACAACCTTGATAGCTTAGTCGACAAGCTAGACTACCTCTATCACAACAGGTCAGAGATCGAACGGCTGGGAACCAATGGCTTTCAATACGCCGTCGATGGCTTTACTGTGGGAAAATGCAGTGAGTCGGTGCTGAAGCTGATGCAGGAAGTGGTCAATCCAGGCCAAGGACAAAAATTTCAGAGCGCAAGAGAACGCTGGGAGAAAATTGTATGAACCTATGTTTTTGCTTACCGGGCCCAGCCTTGATACCCATCGGTGGCTATAAAATAGTCTATGAATATGCCAATCGCTTATCTGAGTTAGGGTTTCAAGTGACCCTCGTCTACGATTGTAGAGACGCCTTAAGCCGGTACAAGTTCCCTAAAATGATTGAAATGGCCCTATGCCATTATAGGGTCACTACAGGTCCGCAGTGGTTTCAACTCAGTAAAGCGGTCAAACAACGAGCCGTCTTTAACGTGACGGACGACAGTATTCCGGATTTTGATGTCATCGTTGCAACCGCTGTTTCAACAGCACCCATCATTCACGACCTCAGTCCCAAGAAGGGCCGGAAATTTTACCTCATTCAGCATTTTGAGAATTGGGACCACAGCGATGAAGCGGTGTATCAATCGTACCGTTTTGGCATGACAAATATTGTCATCGCCAGATGGTTACAAGAAATCGTGGATCAAACAAGCGGTGTAGACAGTGTATATATCCCCAATGGCCTTGATTTTGAAGTATTTAACGTGGATGTACCCATAGAACAACGGGATAAACCGTCTATATCCATGTTATTTCACTTAACAGAATGGAAGGGCGCCAAGGACGGTCTCGCCGTACTTGATCGTCTGAAGGAGACGTACCCTGAGTTAGAGGCGAGAGTGTTTGGGGTACCAAGCCGTCCGGAAACCTTGCCGAGCTGGATTGAATATATCCAGAAGGCGGATCAGAAACAACTACGCGACCTATATAATCAATCTGCCGTTTACTTATGTCCCAGCTGGAGCGAAGGCTTTGGGCTCACTGGCGCTGAGAGTATGGCCTGTGGCTGCGCCTTAGTGTCGACCGCTTGCCAAGGCGTCTTGGAATATGCCACTGATGAAAAGACCGCCCTGTTGTCACCCCCTAAGGATATCGAAGCCCTCTATCAAAATGTGGTTCGATTATTTGAAGACAAACCTTTGAGGATTAAAATAGCTCAGGCTGGAAATAGAAGCATTAAAAGTCTGGCCTGGAGTACCGCCGTTAAGAAGTTAGCAACAGCCTTCGAAGAGAGAGGCAGGGCATAAGGATTTGCTGAGGAAACTTAAAGCGATAGCGAACACAGACGATAAGAAGCGATTGATCTCCAACTTTTTCTCATTATCGATCCTTCAGGGTATGAACTTCTTATTGCCGCTGATCACGTTCCCCTACCTAGTCAGAGTCTTAGGCGTTGAATACTTCGGGTTTCTAGCCTTTGCTACGGCCACGATTTCGTATTTCCAGGTGATTACAGATTACGGCTTCAATCTAACAGCCACCAGAGATATCGCCCTCCATAGAGAGGACCCAGCGAAGCTCAGGGAAATATTTAGCGCAGTCATGACGATCAAAGTCTTGTTGATGATCGGCAGCTTCATCGTCTTAACGATCTTTACCTTCAGCGTGGAATTTTTTGCAGTCAACTGGCAAGTTTATCTTCTCACCTTTGGCATGGTCTTAGGACAAGTGCTGTTTCCCGTCTGGTTTTTTCAAGGCCTGCAGCGCATGAAATACGTGACCTATCTGAATATCTTTGCCAAAGCAATTTTTACCGGCGCCATCTTTTTGTTTGTGAAAGAACAGAGTGATTACATGCTCGTTCCGGTCCTGAACTCCCTGGGATTTATCATAGCGGGACTATGGTCACTGGCAATCGTCTTCAAGACATTCAGCATACGCTTTGAAATCCAGAGTGTTCAGACCATCAAACACTACCTAAAAGACGGGTGGTATGTGTTCTTATCCCAATTTAAAGTGGCGTTGTTTGGTCAGAGCAACATTGTCATCTTAGGCTTGCTCACCAACAACGTAGCCGTTGGATATTATTCTGCCGCGGAAAAGATCATGAGAGCCTTATCCATGTTATCCATACCCATTACCGGCGCACTATTTCCCTATATGGCGAACGATATCAGAACCAATAAAGTTCTCGCCATCAGGAAACTGAAGAAAATCATGAAATACGGAACCTTAATTTACGTCGTTTTATTAACCCTGGTCTTTATTTATGCGCCACAAATCATCACGCTCATCTACACGGATAAAATGCTACCAAGTGTCCTTGTTTTAAGGATTATGCTCCTTGTTCCGTTGACTATTTTCATCAACAATATTTACGGAACTCAGATTTTATTGAATACTGATCGACAAAAAGAATTTTTCAAGGTCGTCTTAATCGGCGCAATTCTGAATCTCATCTTATGTACGATCCTATCGTACACCTACAGCTATATCGGCACTGCCGTTTCCTTATTAATCGTAGAAGTCTATATCATGATTGGAATGTATGTCTATGCCAAGAAAGGCAACGAGGAACTCTAGTGAAACGGTCTATTCTAGGAAATAAGCCAGAAGGGGAACACACGACGTGTTCCCCTTCTGGCTTATTTTGTGAACTTCTCAAGGCAGCAGCGCTAACCGCTCCTCAAACTTCCTAACCACCTCAGCGGCCAAAATACTATACCCCGTATCATTCGGATTCACCCCGTCAAACAATAACCCGTTCAGCGGCGTAGGATCTTCGATAAACACCGTCCAAGCATCAATCACAGGTAGTTGGTGTTCCTTGCTAATGTCTAGAATCACCCGGCGATAGGGAAACGTCTGGTTATTCATGGCGACGTCTTTGACAGGCGGTTCAACCACCAGAAAAACCTCAGCGTCAGGGCTTTTGGCCGTGACCTCAGCCAGAAATTGTTCATATTTTAGCTTAAAATCATCCGTCGTGAGGGTGGACCAATCATTGCGCCCTACGCAAAGCATTACGAGGTCAGTCTCCGGCGTGATTTCCGGAAGCGTCTTCAAAGCATCGTCAATCGTCGCTTTGTCTGAGGTATTAAACGTCCATTCCAAGGTTCCCGGATAGTTACGCTGTAAATCCTTGGCGACCAAGGTGTACCAACTGGAAAGATCTTTGTTGGAAGCCCCGACACTCTCGGCCACGGAATCTCCCAAGACGAGGGCGTTGACAGTGGTAGTATCCTTTAGTTTAGCCAATCCTAGGGCCGTGACCGGGCTTGGTTCAGGTTCGCTAGCAACCACCGCCGCTTCAGGCTCAGGCTCAGAAACTGGCGCGACGTATAAGGCGGTTGAAGGAGCGGCAGTGTCGCGGTTCATCCACCAAAATATTCCGAACACAACGAGTGACAGGATGACGGCTCCTGAAATAATCGTTAATTCCACTTTGCTCGTACTTTTCATGAAGTATGTTCCTCCTAATGCAGGTTCTGCTGATTTTCCAGCACTCAGTAATATTCGACATGCAACCCCAGATTCACCTTCAAAGTGTAGAATAATTTACCAAGGTTCACATGACATTCAGGAAAACTTAAAGGACTTTGTAAATTTATAGCGAATTATAGTTAAGCCTATAAAAAGGCTCAAGCAAATGACCTGTTTATTGGACTAAAACGCAAGGTGGTAATAGATTTGAAGAAAAAACAATGGGCCGCTCTGATAGCAACCCTCGTGATGGTTACTGGAGGAGGGATTTATGCATGGCGCGGTAATTTAGTGAAGCAAGCCTCTACTTCGGTCATAGCTAACCCGACAATTCCTATAGAAGTTCCTGAAGCATCACCCAAGGCTCCTAGCAGAATTAATGTTTTGCTGCTAGGTAGTGATGCACGCGGAGATGAAGCTAGTCGTACAGACACCATGATCTTGATTTCTGCCGACACGAAAACTAAGCACGTGTCTATGATCTCAATCCCACGAGATACGCGTGTTAATCTTCCCGGCATAGGCCTCACTAAAATTACCCATGCGAATGCTATGGGAGAACTCAGCGGGGGCGTGCATGAAGGGACCATGGCCGCTGTGCAAGCTGCCAGTGATCTTCTTGGTGTGACGATTAACGATTATGTAAAGATTAACTTTGAAGGCTTCAGGAAAATTATTGATACTGTGGGAGGACTTGATGTCACGCTTCCAGAAGCGGTGAATGATACACATCAAAAAATTAATCTACCAGCAGGAACTCAGCATCTAAATAGCGATGAAGCGTTGCGGTTAGCGCGAGCTCGCTATGGGTTGCCGGATGGAGATTTTGGGCGGCAAAGGGATCAAGCGTTGCTTTTATCAGCGCTCGGGGACAAACTGTTGAGTCTTAAAAATATACCCAAGCTTCCCGAGATATTAACGATTATTCACGCGGATTTAATGGATACAAACTTAAACGATGCTCAGATGCTGGCCTTGGGGACTGAATTCAAGGGTATCGCGCAGGAAAACATTAAATATTTCCAACTTCCTGGCAAGGGGATCAGGGATCATGATCCTTTGGTTGGAACGGAGCTTTATTACTTTGAGGCTGACAAGGCAGGTGTCAAGAAGATTGTCATTGAAGCGTTGGCGTATTAGGTCCAGTGCCTTAGTATAGACGGATTTTGAACTAATTTGCAGGATAAACATAAATTATGGCGAATGGTATAATGTCGAGTACCAATACGGCTAACAAGATTTGCAGGACTATATTTGGGAGGTTGTCATGGAAGAGGAAGAAATAGATTTACGGGAGTACTGGGAAGTGCTGCGCAAACGTTGGGTCATCGTTCTTATTTTACCGCTCATCGCCGCCATCACCAGCGGAGTGATTAGTTTTTATGTCATTAAACCCGTGTACCAAGCTTCCACCACGTTGATCGTAGGGGAAAAGGCCGCAGATGCAGGTCAAGCAACTCAAATGCTTGATAACAATGTTCTACAAGCGAACCTACAACTTGCTAAGACCTACGCTACCATCGCCCAGAGCCGCACAGTTGAACAAAATGTCATCGATTCCTTGGGCTTGTCGATGACCGTTGGAGAGCTGAACGGCCTGATCTCTATAAACCCCATCAAGACGACGGAAATTCTGGAGATTCAGGTGACGAATACGAACCCTGATTTGGCAGCCTCCATCGCCAATACCATGTCCTATGAGTTTTCGAAAGCAGTTATCTCCATAAAAAAAGTGGACAGTGTCAGCACCGTGGATGCGGCAGTGACCCCGGTTAAACCGGTTAAACCCAATAAACAGCTCAACGTCTTGATCGCTTTTGTTGTGGGACTCATGGCTTCCGTCGGACTGGTCTTCTTACTGGAATATATGGATAACACGGTCAAGACCTCTAATGATGTCGAGAAACTTTTAGGAATCCCGGTTCTAGGCGTTATTCCAAACTATAAAACGAGTAAACAAGGGTAAGAGGAGTCGATTCACTTGGCCTATTCATTAATCACCATGGAGCAGACAAAATCTCCCATCTCCGAGGCTTTCCGGACGCTCCGGACGAACGTCCAGTTCACGGGTGTGGACTCAGAAACCAAGAAAATTATGCTTACCAGCGCAGGTCCTGGGGAGGGAAAATCGAGCACAGTTGCCAACCTAGCGGTCAGCATGGCTCAAGCTGGGAAGTCAGTGCTGGTCGTCGATGCCGACTTACGTAACCCCACGCAACATAAACTTTTCGGGTTAGATAATCGGCAAGGGTTATCCATGGCCCTAGTTCAAGATCAGGCCAACCAACAATTTGTGAAGGAAACTTCCGTACCGGGCGTCATGGTCCTCACAGGAGGCCCCATCCCTCCCAATCCCGCCGAGCTGGTGGGGTCGAGACGGATGAAGCGCCTGATCCAAGAATTTAGTGAGCAATATGATGTAATCCTGATCGATACCCCTCCCGTAATTGCGGTCACGGATGCCGCCATTCTTGCTCAGGAAGTCGATGGCGTCATCTTGGTCTTGGCCTCAGGAGAAGTCAATAAAGAGTATGCACAACGAGCGAAGGAACTGCTGGATAAAGTCGGCGCCAAGATCTTAGGCGCGGTCCTCAATAAAGTCGCTATCAATACCAGTGAACATTATTATTACTACTATTATCACGGGTCAGATGATTCTAAGAAGACGAAGCCGAAGAAGCAGAAGCAAAGGCGTCGTAAAGACGACTTTTAGAAGTGGGGCACGATACATCGTGCCCCACTTCTGTCATGAGCAGTCAGACAAAGAACTGATCAAATGTTAAACTAACGTAAAATCGTGAAGGGAAATGGCAAGTTATGACGAATAAAGTAATCTAGAGTATCCTTTTATTCGCTGAACCGAGCTATAAAAACTGTCTAAGAGTAGGTGAGACCCAATGATCGATCTCCATAGCCACATCCTGCCTGGGTTGGATGACGGTTCTAATAACATCGCGGAAACTCTGGGCATGGTGTCTCAGCTGTACGAGGCAGGCTTTAAGACGCTCATCGCCACCCCACACGTGATCGAAGGCAGGACCTTCTTAAGTCCCGCGGAAATTCTGGCCACGACAGAACAAGTGCGTCAAGCTGTTGCAGAGGCAGGGATCCCGGTGGAGATCTTACCCGGCGCAGAAAACTATATCTTCCCAGACTTAGCCAAGTATGCACGCGACGGGAAACTCATGACCTTAGGAAACGCCGGGAAGTATCTCCTCGTCGAGTTTCCGATGCTGGAGATCCCTCACTACACCGATCAAGTGTTTTTCGAGCTTCAAGTCCTAGGGATCACCCCCGTGCTGGCCCATCCAGAACGCAATAAAGGCTTAGTTGATGAGCCAGAGCGACTGGTTGAATGGGCAAGAAAAGGCGTGCTCTTTCAACTGAATCTTAGGAGTTTGAGTGGGCATTATGGCCCTCAGGCCAAGCAGTTAGCAGAAATCCTGCTAAGTAGTGAGTTAATTCACTTTATAGGCTCAGACACACATCGCGTTTCCCGCAGTGACGCCACCTATTCCGAAGGGCTCCAGACCGTCCAGGACGTCGTCGGTGAGACCAGCTATCAAGACTTGACGAGACTGAATCCGCAGACGATGCTAGAGGGAAAGCCACTGCAGCAAAACGATCAAGACTATGAGCTTAAACGGCCGGTTGCGAAGAAGAAGCGGAGTTGGGTTCGGAAGTTGTTGGGTGGGTAGAGTATCTAAAAAACTAGAATAACTATTATTTAACAATCTTCGACTTTCTTTGCAGGTATTTTTAGTTTGGTCTAGAACTATACATACTTAGTACTATTGTCCTAGGACCTTAGGCCCGTGGGGGTGGGGTATGGGGCAGAGGACCTTCAAAATGAATTTCATAACTTTAGGCGAAGAAAAAAGGGGATTTACATATGAGACTAATCTTACTTTCGGGTGGGTCAGGCAAACGCCTGTGGCCGTTATCTAATGATGCTCGGTCAAAACAGTTTCTTAAAGTCTTAGAAAATGAACACGGTGAACGGGAATCAATGGTTCAACGCGTCTGGGGCCAGCTCAAAGCCGTTGGGTTAGAAGAGTCTGCCGTGGTGGCTACCAGTAAGTCACAAGTGGATATGCTGCAAAATCAGCTGGGTGATTCCGTGAAGATGGTCGTTGAACCGGAACGTAGGGATACTTATCCGGCCATCGCCTTAGCCGCTGCTTACTTATACTCGATAGAACACGTCGATCCAGATGAAGTGGTGGTCGTACTCCCGGTCGACTCCTTTGTGGAGCAGGGTTTCTTCCAACGGGTTAAAGAATTAGAAAACGTCATTAAAATGTCGGAAGCGGACCTTGCGCTCGTGGGGGTTGTACCCACCTACCCTTCGGGGAAATATGGTTATATTGTGCCACAGACGGAGCAAGAAGGTCGACCTTATATGAAGGTGGATCATTTTCAGGAAAAACCGACGGAGGCGCAAGCCAGTGAGTTGATCGCCCAGCAAGCTCTGTGGAACTGCGGCGTCTTCGCCTTTAAACTTGGTTATATCCTGTCTAAGCTTGAGGCGATTGGCTTACCTGCGGATTATCTGAAGTTAATTAACAAATATGCGTCGTTCCCTAAGAACAGCTTTGACTATGAAGTCGTGGAAAAGGCTCGAACGATCGTGGCGCTTCGTTATGAGGGCGCGTGGAAAGACCTAGGGACTTGGAACACCCTGACGGAACAGATCGCGTCACAGGTTAGTGGCAACGGGATCATCAGCAAGGATTGTGTCGAAACTCATGTGATCAATGAACTGGATATCCCCATTGTTGTCCTCGGCGTGTCCAACTTGGTCATCGCGGCCAGCCCAGACGGTATTTTGGTCACGGATAAGCAAGCTAGCCCTCGAATTAAAGAACTCATCAACGACTTTAACCAACGACCCATGTTTGAGGAACGGCGCTGGGGCTGGTACCGGGTACTGGACCATATGAATTATGACAATGGACACGAAGTTCTGACCAAACGGATTGGCGTAACAGCTGGCAAAAACCTAAGTTATCAGCTGCATTATCAACGCAGTGAGGTCTGGACTATTACCAATGGCGAGGGTGAGTTTGTGCTTGATAATGTTATCTACGACGTCAAGCCGGGGGATGTCTTACGCATACCCGTGGGAGCAAAACATGGGGTTAAGGCTACGACAGATTTAGAGTTTATTGAGGTGCAGTCAGGCAATGATCTAGTGGAAGATGATATTGTCAGAATCTTTATGAGTTGGGATGACGTTGAGAAGCATTGTACGAAGGCTGGCGACAAGCCATTGAAGAGACTCAATCAAGCTTGATCATTTGCTCAGGGCAAGGGATCAGAGTAAAGGGAAGTGATATGGTCCAATGTTAAGGGAACGAGGCATCATTGAAAACCTATCCGAGCTAGCGGATATTGTGCTGATAGCAATTGGCTTCTCTTTAGCGATTAAACTATATCAAGTGAAGCATGTTATTACGGATAAATCTTGGCCAGAACACTTTGTGATCTTCTTAATTTATCTGTTGGCTTGGATCATTAGCAGTGATCTCTACAAAGTGTATCAATCACGGCGTTTTATGTCGTGGTGGCGTGAGTTCAGGCAAATTTTAACAGCGCATTTTGCTTCGATTGCTGTTAGTATGATCCTGATCAATATCTATAGCCCGGATTTGTTGCGCAATCGTTTCTTCTTTTACTTTGGTGCCTTTGTCGTGAGCTTAACCTTAGGAATGCATCTTGTGACCCGGCTGTTCCTCCAAGGCTGGCGAAAACTGGGGCGCAATACCCGGTACGTCTTGATTCTGGGAGGGGGCTCTGCAGCGAAACTTTATCTGCAGAAAATCAAGCAAAACCCTCAATTAGGTTATAAAGTAATTGGATATATTGCCCCTATCAAAAATGGTCTTAATATTTCTTACTTAGGAGATTACTTTAGTCTCGAAGCCATCATTCGTATGAATATTGTCGATTTAACCGTGGTTACAGCGCCAATTACAGAACCTGGTATTCAGGAATCGATTGAGATTCTTGACGTTATGGGTAAAACGGTTTCGATTTTGTTGGATGATATGGTGACGAAAGTCACTCGAAGTCGGCCGATTGATTTTGGGGGACTCTCAATGGTCGTGTATGACAGCTCCCCAAGACGTCCTTGGCAGGAACTGTTCAAGCGAGGTATGGATGTCGTCTTTTCTGGGCTTGGTCTGCTGGTCCTGAGCCCTGTCTTCTTAGTCACCGCCTTAACCATCAAATTTACGTCCAAGGGACCTGTGGTGTTTGCTCAGCAACGCGTGGGGTTAAACGGGCGTTCGTTTAAAATATATAAATTCCGTTCCATGGTGGTCAATGCGGAGGAGCTTAAGGAACGCTTAGCTGATCTCAATGAAATGAGTGGTCCTGTCTTTAAGATTGCCAACGATCCTAGAGTGACAGCCGTGGGTAAGTTTATTCGTAAGACGAGTATTGATGAACTCCCCCAATTACTCAACGTTTTCAGAGGGGACATGAGTTTAGTGGGTCCCAGGCCACCACTTGTACAAGAAGTTAATTTGTATGATTCAAAGCATCGGAAGCGGTTGGCGGTGAGGCCAGGGATTACCTGCATCTGGCAGATTAGTGGTCGGAATGACGTGGATTTTGAAGAGTGGATGGAAATGGATGCAGATTACGTCGATCGGTGGTCGTTGTGGCTAGATATGGAGATTCTGGCGAAGACGGTGCCGGTGGTGTTGTGGCGGAAGGGCGCGAGTTAGCAGGGATACTAGGTTGCAATTCAAGCAATACTTTAAGGTAGGTAGGTAAGCCTAATATTAGGAGGAAATGTACTTTGAAGAAAGCATTGATCACAGGAATCACAGGACAAGATGGTTCCTACTTAACAGAGTTTTTACTAGATAAGGGTTACGAAGTTCATGGCATTAGTAGAAGAGCCAGTAGCTTCAATACGAAAAGGTTGGATCATTTGTTCGAAAATCCGGAGATCGGTAATAAAACCCTCTTTTTACATCACGGCGACATGACCGATTCAAGCAACTTAAATAGATTGATTGAGAAAATTATGCCCAATGAAATATATAATCTTGCAGCCCAGAGTCACGTTCAAGTTTCCTTTGAAGTGCCAGAGTACACGGCAGAAACGGTTGCAATTGGTACCTTAAGATTACTGGATGCCATTAAAGAAAGTGGTGTCAAAACGAAGTTCTACCAAGCCTCCACCAGTGAGCTCTTTGGTGGCCTACCCGGAACGGCTCCTCAAAGTGAAAAGACGCCTTTCTATCCCAAAAGCCCCTATGCTGCAGCGAAGCTTTACGCCTACTGGATTACAGTCAACTACCGAGAAGGTTATGACTTGTTTGCTTGTAACGGCATCTTGTTTAATCATGAATCTCCCCGAAGAGGCGAGACCTTCGTCACCAGAAAGATTACAAGGGCGGTTGCCAGCATCATTGCTGGAAAGCAGGAAAAGGTATCCCTAGGAAATCTTGATGCAAAGCGGGACTGGGGGTTTGCGGGAGACTATGTGCAAGCTATGTGGCTCATGCTCCAGCAGGAAAAACCGCAAGATTATGTGATAGGGACTGGTGAAACCCATACTGTAAGGGAATTCGTTGATCTTTCCTTCAAGGAAGTTGGGATCGATATCGTATGGAAGGGTACTGGAGTTGATGAAAAGGGATACGACTCAAGGACGGAAAAGCTCCTTGTCGATGTAAACCCAAGATATTTCAGACCCACTGAGGTAGAACTCCTTTGGGGTGACCCATCAAAAGTAGAAAAAGAACTCGGCTGGAAGAGAAAAGTAGACTTCGAAGCTCTCGTGCATATGATGGTTGAAGCCGACTTAAAGGACATAGCGGGTTTAGAGTTACAAGCTTATTTGGAATCTACAAAAACGAAATGATGAATAGGATTGCCTTTTACATCTCAAATCACGGATATGGACATGCTGCCAGGAATATTCCCATTATAGAAGGTTTACTGGAGCAAGATGAAAACCTATGCATTGAAATCAAGACAGGTAGGAATTTGATTGATTTCATGAAACAATCCTTGATTAACTATCGTTCAAGGATTGTCTACCATCCGATGAGCACGGATTTAGGCTTGATTCTAAAGCCAGGGTCTATGGACGTCTATAAAGAAGTTCTGCTCAGGGAAGTTAAGAAATTTATCAGTACGTGGGCTGTTCGTATCGAAGAAGAGAGAAAATGGCTCCTCCAAAACAAAATAGATTGTGTTGTTTCAGATATCGTCCCCTGGATCTTCAAAAGTGCAAGATTAGCAGCAGTGAAAAGTGTCTTTATATCAAACTTTACATGGGTAGAGAACTATAAGGAATTATTCGAAGAAGACGTCTATCAAGAGTATCTACATTGTTACCAAGAAGCAGATCTAGCTCTTGTATATCCTTTGGCGGGTGAGATAAAGGGTTATTTCAAAGTAACTAAAGAAGTTGGGCTGAGTTGTAGGAGCTTTAATGAAGAAAAGATTCAGCAAATCAAAGATAAATATCACATGCCAATAGTATTTGTGAGTGTAGGCCGGTCAGTTGAGTTAGAAGGTGACATTGATGTGGGTGAGTTACCTTATCAATTTATCTTTACAGAAGGAATAAAGCTAATTGGAAGAAATACAGAGTTACTGCCAATCGATACAGAAAACACCCAGGATTACATAAAGGGCGCTGACACGATCATTACTAAAGCCGGGTGGGGAACCGTGGCAGAGGCCCTATGTGCTCAGACACCTATTTTGGTCTTAAGACGAGATAACGTCGTAGAAGACAGAGTGACCTTGCGAAAGCTTGTAGAGTTGCAGATCGCTTTACCGATTACAATGGAAGAATTAAATGCAAATAGCATTGCTGAACTTCTGGGACAGTTAAAAGTGAGAAATGAGAATTATCGGGATTTATCTCGTAGATATAGTAATGGCTCAAGCGAGATTGCAGAGCAGTTACTTGAGTACTTACATAAAGGGAGCGTTTGACAATGGAAAAGAACAGTAAAGTTTATGTGGCCGGACACAGAGGTTTAGTGGGCTCTGCGATCGTTCGAAATTTGGAAGGTAAGGGATATACTGATATTATAGGTAGGACTCACAAGGAACTCGATTTGACGGATCAACAGGCTGTTAGGAGCTTTTTTGAAGAAGAACAGCCAGAGTATGTGATCCTTGCGGCAGCTAAGGTTGGCGGAATATATGCTAACGATACGTATCCAGCGGATTTTATCTATACCAACTTAATGATGCAAAATAACGTGATTAAAGCAGCGCATGATTATAAAGTGAAGAAGCTTTTATTTTTGGGAAGCACTTGCATCTATCCTAAGATGGCGCCTCAGCCCATGAAGGAAGACTGTTTGCTTTCGGGTTACTTGGAACCGACTAATGAGGCGTATGCTATTGCTAAGATTGCTGGGCTTAAGATGTGTCAGTACTTCAAGAGGCAATATGGAGATAATTTTATTAGCTGTATGCCGACGAATTTGTATGGACCTAATGATAATTATGATTTAAATACTTCGCATGTGATGCCAGCCCTGATTAGGAAGTTTCATGAGGGTAAAGTGAATAAGTCTCCTCAGGTTGAAGTGTGGGGGACGGGTAAGCCACTGAGAGAGTTCTTATACGTTGATGATATGGCGGATGCTTGCGTGTTTTTGATGGAGACTTATGATGGGGAAGAGCATGTGAATATTGGGACTGGTGAAGAGGTTTCAATTGGGGAATTGGCGGGGTTGGTAAAAGAGGTTGTTGGGTTTGAGGGCGAGTTGGTGTTTGATGCGGGGAAGCCGGATGGGACACCCAGGAAGTTGGTGGATGTTGGAAAGTTGCATGGGTTGGGGTGGAAGCATAGCGTGGGGCTACGAAGTGGGGTGGAGAAGGCATATGGATGGTTTAGGGAGAATTTATAAGTGGAATCTATGAGGATGGATACAGTAAACGGGGATTTGCTCCAAATTTCATCGCTATCAGTATAGCCGCAAAACAGAGTATGAATGGGTAATGCATATATATCAAACTAATTTAACGATTAAGGAGTAACAAAGCATGAATTGCCTTCTCTTTGGCGGTACTGGATTCATTGGTACCCATCTTATCAATTTGCTTCAGGAAACAACGGATACTAAAAACGATAATATCTACGCTCTTGACATCTTTATGCCGGGTGAGGAAGGATTTGTGCCCGGTGTTGTGGAGGAAATCAAAGGCGTTAAGTATGTGCGATGTGATGCTCGTAAGCCGATTTCTTTTGATTTTGTTCCTACGAAGGACGATATTATCTTCAATCTTGCAGCCGTTCACCGCACTCCAGGTCATCTGGATAACGAATATTTCGAGACCAACATTTACGGTGCGGAAAATGTAACTGCCTTCGCTAAGAAGCACGGTATCAATAAGATACTGTTTACCAGCTCTATTGCCCCGTATGGTGCAACTGAGGATTTGAAGAAAGAAACTAATCTTCCTACCCCGAACACGCCTTACGGCATTAGTAAGCTGGTTGCCGAAAAAATCCAAGAGACTTGGCAGGCTGAAGATCTGGCGCGTGAGCTGACCATCGTTCGTCCTGGCGTTGTGTATGGGAAGGGCGAGCATGGTAACTTCACCCGTTTGTACAGGGGCATCCGTAAGCGTTACTTTTTCTATGCAGGCCGTAAGGATACGATCAAAGCTTGCATTTATGTCAAGGAACTTGTGCGTTTTATGAAGTATCGCATGATTGACAACAGCTTCCCGGGTGTGGATGTGTTTAACTGCACGTTAGAGCCGGCGTATTCGATTGAAAATATTTGTGAAGCAATGAAGAAGGCAACCAATATGAATCGTCACATCATGCTTGTTCCCGGCTGGATTTTAAAAACGGCTGCGATCTGTGCAGTACCTTTTAATGGTAAGAAGCTCGGCTTGCATCCTGCTCGCGTTAAGAAACTGATGGTCTCCACGAACATCAGTGGTAGAAAGCTGGCCGCCTGTGGATATAAGTTCTATTACACCTTTGAGGACAGTCTGACGGATTGGTTTAAGGACTGCAACGGTGAGGGCCTGAAGTAGCCATTTCAACACTACAGCAAACTGATAGATATAAGGAACGTGGAAGGATCAACATGAGTATTGAAAAGAAAAAGTTGGTTATGTACGCAAATTATTATTATCCGGAACTGGCATCTCTTGCTCAGCTTTGTACGGATCTGTGCCAAGGCCTTAAAGACGAGTTCGATATCACGGTCATTTGTTCTATTCCGTGCTATACCGGTGTCATTGAGGATAAATATTTGACGCAAAACTACTTTTTTGAGGAGTATGATGGCGTCAAATTGATTCGCGTCAAAGTCCCTCGCTTTGATAAGCAGAACAAGATGAGTCGTGTCAAGAACATCTTGGCATATTTCTTTCGTTCTGTGCTGGCAACGTATAAGGCACCGAGAGCAGATTGCGTTGTGACTGAATCACAGCCGCCGATCCTTGGCGGTCTACTGGGTGTGGCCGGTAAGTGGATGAATCTGCTGCGCGGCAAAAAATCAAGGATGGTTTATATCATTCAGGATTACAATCCTGAACAGACGATGGTTGTTGGCTACAGCAAGAACAAGATGATTTTGAATGCGATGATGTTCTTTGATAAACTCAGCTGCCGCATAGCCAATAAGGTTATAGTAGTTGGTAGCGATATGGTTCCCACTATGGAAAAGCGCTTTACCAAGAAAGATGGAAGCATCAGTAAAGCCATACCGACGACTGTGTTCATAAATAACTGGATGGATGAGAAAGAGGTATATCCGCTGCCTAAAGACCATCCGAAGGTTGTTGAATTCAAGAAACAGTATGGACTCGACGGTAAGTTTGTCATTATGTATTCCGGTAATATTGGTCTGTTCTATGATATGGAAAACATCTTTAAGGTAATCGGACAATTCAAGGACAATGACAATGTTGTCTTCCCGTTTGTAGGAGAGGGCACATTGAAAACACAGTTGATGGAATATGCCAAAGAGCATGGCTTGAAGAATGTTGTGTTCATTCCTTATCAGGCCAAGGAAGATCTGATATACAGTCTGAATGCAGCCGATGTGCATTGGGTTGTCAATGCGCATGGTGTTAAGGGAGTTAGCTGCCCCTCGAAGCTCTATGGTGTGCTGGCTGTCGGTAGGCCTGCGATTGCCGTTCTTGAAGAGGGCACGGAAGCCAGAAGCATCATTGAGACTTTACGATGTGGCTATGCTGTATCGCCTATGGACTATGACGGTGTTGCCGATTTGATTCAGTGCTTCATTGATGAGAAGGATTCTGAAGAACTGGATCAGATGGGTATCCGTGGCCGTAAATACCTGATGGAAAATCTTAGGAAAGAGATCTCAATTAAAAAGTACAAGGATGAATTGAAGTCTTGCTAAAAGGGGATAAATATATCAAATAGTAACTGGTTTAAGCTACTGCGGAAAGCAATCAAAGTCGAATATGGCAAGAATTACTTGTAGGGGTATACCCGTAATTTCAATGAGTGCGGTGCAAAGATCAAAATCGGTGAAAATGTGACGATTAAGAGCGCAGATCCGAAGCCGTGATTACAATCGGAAACAACAGATTAAAAGAGCTGTACAATATTCAATATTTTAATACAAAGAATTTGACTAAGTATGTTTCTGTATAGAATTATATAGATGCTATAAAAGTATTTAGGAGATTGGAAAAATGAACTGTAACTATTTTAAAATCATATTGAAGTTGAATAAAGTAGAATACGGCAAGAATCTCCTATTAAAAGGTTTGCCAGTTATTTATAATAAGAGTGGTGCGACTCTAACTATCGGTGATAACTGTACAATTAATAGTAGCTTTTTATCAAATCTAATAGGTCTTTATCAACGGACCGTTATTGTCACTCGTACTGCAGATGCAAGAATATTTATTGGCAATAACGTAGGTATATCCGGTGCCACTATATATGCAAGAAAGGGGATTACTATAGGTAACAATACTTTAATCGGTGGTAATGTGAAAATTATTGACAATGATTTTCATCCTATTGAAATAGAAACAAGAAATCAAGATATAAAAGAAAAAATTCGAACTAGAATAATTATAATTGGAAAGAACTGTTTTATAGGATGTAATTCTATAATTCTAAAAGGAACTAGTTTAGGTGACGGTGTGGTGGTAGGAGCTGGAAGCGTAGTAAGCGGACAGTTTCCCGATAATGTTGTGATCGCCGGGAATCCAGCTAAGATAATTAATCACTTGGAATAGTCTCAAAGGTGTTGAAAGTGGGTGTACATCTATTGCAGATATAACAGCGCTATTATTAGTGAAAACCGGCAATTAAATATAGTTAATTGCATCAGTTTTATAAAAGCCTTACTGAAGCTGTTAATTATCATTAATTGTTATCGACATTCTACAAAGCTACCGTTTTAAACAGTAAAGAATAAAAAAAATATATGGATGTTATCATACAAGCTTTGTGATATCAATTCATGCTGGAGAAAGAAATATTCGCGAAAAAAATTTTAAGAAAACAGGAGATTTAAAGTATTGAAAAGGCTTTTTGTTGTGATAAAAAATTTAATCTCATTACCCGTGCGTTTATCATCACATATTTCACTGTTTGCAATTCTGCAGGAATCAGATATTGATAAAACCGCAGCCGTATCATCTGGTGTAAGATTTTATAGAAGTAAACTTGGTAAATATTCATACATAGGTAGGAATTGTTTTATTGAGAGTACCGAAATCGGGAGTTTTTGTTCAATTGCACCAAGCTGTGAAATTGGCGGTGCCAGTCATCCGTTGAATTGGGTTTCAACATCACCAGTATTTTATAGGTGGGAAAATATAGTAAGAAAAAATTTTTCACGCCATGAGTTTGAAATCTTTGAAAAGACTACGATTGGTAATGATGTGTGGATTGCAACTAACTGCCTAATTAAAGCCGGTGTCAATATAGCAGATGGTGCTGTGGTGGGCATGGGGTCAGTCGTTGTAAAGGACATTGGAGCTTATGAGATCTGGGCTGGAAATCCTGCCAGGATCATAAGGAAAAGATTTGATGATGAAACCATAGAAAAATTGCTTGAAATTCAGTGGTGGAATAAAGAAAATGTCAGTGAATTTGCATCATATATGACTGATGTGGATAAATATATTCAATATATGAAGGGAGCTCTATGAAAATAACACACTTATGTTTAGGCTGTTTTTTTGTAGATAACTACTCTTATCAGGAAAATATGCTCCCCAAGTTTCATAAAATTTTAGGTTATGATGTTTCTGTTATTGCCTCTCTGCAGAGTTTTGACAAAAACGGAAAGGCCAGCTATTTGGAACACGGCGGTTCTTATATTAATGAATATGGAATTTCTATAATAAGGCTTGATTATAGAAAAGGAATTCGTAAAATCAATAGAAAACTTAAAACATATATAGGTGTATTCAGTGCTTTGGAACAAGAGGCTCCTGATTTGTTGTTTATACACGGATGCCAATTTTGGGATATGAGAACAGTTATAAGATATGTTAAGGCACATAAGCGCATAAAGGTTTTCATTGATAATCATTGCGATTATTCTAATAGCGCTACTAATTTTTTGTCTAAGGAAATTATGCATAAAATAGTATGGAAGTATATGGCGCAAAAAATAGAGCCTTATACAACTAAATTCTATGGGGTATTGCCAGCAAGAGTGGATTTTCTTGTTGACTTGTATAGCCTGCCGAAAGAAAAAGTGAAGTTTCTTGCTATGGGAGCCGATGATGAGAAGGTGGAGGAAGCACAAAACGAGATCGTTAAGAAAGCTATTCGTGCCAAATATTACATTAAAGAGGATGATTTTCTTATCATGACCGGGGGTAAAATTGACTCCGCAAAGAAGCAGACTTTGCTACTTATGGAAGCTGTCAAACAGATTAAAGATCCAAAAGTAAAGTTAATTGTTTTTGGATCTGTTACAGAAGACTTGAGAAATAAATTAAACAGCCTTTGTAATGCAGATAAAGTTCAATACATAGGTTGGATACAATCACAAGATGCCTATAAGCATTTTGCGGTAGCCGACCTGGCAGTCTTTCCAGGTAGACACTCTGTTTTCTGGGAACAAGTTACTGGGCTGGGGGTTCCAATGATCGTAAAGTATTGGAAGGGCACAACCCATGTGGACTTAGGTGGAAATGTAAAGTTCCTTTATAAGGATAGTATAGCTGAGATTAAACAGGCGATTGAGGGCTTAGTTAATAGCGAAGAATATAATGAGATGCAAAGAATAGCGGTAGCAAAGGGAATGGCTGTTTTTTCATATAAGGAAATAGCCAAAAGAAGCATTATGGTGGGGAATAGAAAATGAAAACAATAAAAGTTAAATTTTCAGGTTTCTGGGGTAAGTTTGATGAGAATGAAAATTTCATAATAAATGTTTTGAGAAAACATTATTATGTTATATTATCAGACCTCCCAGAGTATCTATTTTACTCGGTATTTTCAAGTGATTTTCTGAAGTATGATTGTGTACGAATTTTTTATACTGGCGAAAATTTGTGTCCTGACTTTAATTTATGTGATTATGGAATAGGTTTTTCTTATATGGATTTTAGTGATAGGTATTTGCGCTTTCCCCAATACTTAGTTAATGATTATTCATATAATTTAAATGATAATTACGAATATGATTTAAATTTAGCACAGAATAAACATTTAATTACACAAGAAGAGATTTGCAAAAAAAAAAGTTTTTGTAGTTTTGTTTATTCTAATGCTGATGCAGATCCTTTTAGAAAAAAAATCTACGATGCGTTGACAATTTATAAAGAAGTTGCCTCAGGGGGGCGTTTCAGTAACAATATTGGTGGTCCTGTTGTAGATAAATTGCAGTTTCAGTTAAATTACAAATTTTCTATAGCTTTTGAGAATAGTTCAACGCCAGGATACACCACGGAAAAAATAATACAAGCTTTTGCCGCTAAAACTATCCCGATTTATTGGGGGAATCCTGAAATAGGCAAAGAGTTTAATGAGAAAGCTTTTGTTAACTGTCATCAGCATGATTCTATTGATGATATTGTTGCTGAAGTTATGAATATAGACAATAATTATGATAGGTATTATAATATGCTATTAGAACCGGCCTTTCTCCAAAAGTTTGATGTCCAAAATTTATATAAAAATTTAGACGGTTTTTTAATAAAAATAATTGACCAAGATTTCGCATTATCTCTAAGAAGAAATACATGTTATTGGGGAAGAAGATATGAAACCAAAATGAAGATAGGTAACCTTTGCTATTTCTTTTTAAGAAATTTCCTACCTATTTATTCCTTCAATAGGAAAATTTTAAATTCAATTAAAAATAGACTAAAAACATAATTTATTAACCATTAACAGTGGAGAACTTACTTAATGCAGTAGGATGACTGAATAATATGTTCTGATAGTGCGGTCGAGTGATACAGCGTTTCAGCTCGTCGTATTGGAGACGTACCACTCCAAAATAACCACATTAGCGATTTAAAATTATTATTTGAAAATTAAGGTGTAAAATTGTAATGCATCAAAGTTATATGCTATGCTTCTAGACTTCCAATTGGAGGGGTTAAAAATGTCTGAAAAAAAAAGAAAATTGGCATTGGTAATGATAAGTATGATTCCCAATGCATATCTCTTAAAATCAATGCTATATTTTTTGCCCGATATAACTATCGTTCTTTATTTAATCGTATATGTGATAACTATTGTTTATTGGTATAGGAATGGTATAAAAATTTCATTTGGTTTGTTTGATATCTGTATATATTTATGGGCATTATTATTATTGACTTCTGTCCTATATTCACCCTACCCAATAGTAGGGATAATAAAATTATCGAAACTTATCTTACTTGGGTTTAGTCTGATTATGTTTATACGGATTCTTATTCGAAATAAGCATGACTGGGAATATCTAATCAAAAGCTATCTAATTACCGCTTTTCTTTTGCAAATTTGTGTTATAATCAATTTCTTACTTGTTGGTCAAATGGGAAGATTTTCATTTTTTGATGCACATCCAATTCCCTTAGGTATGTTAGGGGCAACCTCAGTAGTTATTGCGGTCGCTATGATAATTGCAAAGAAAATTTCATTTATACAATTTTTCTTATTAATAACTTCAAGTCTTTGGATAGTAGTATTGAGTTCATCAAAAGGACCTGCATTAGCAATGATATTAAGTATTGCTATGTTACTACCTTCTAGTATTAAGCATTTAAAGAGGAACATTTCATTAATAATATTAGCAATATTAACATTATTGATCATATCTAAAACCCAACAATACCAACTTATGGTCTACAGATTCCTAGGTCTTACTACTGACGAATCAACCTATATTAGACTTGAACTTTACCAAAGCGCCAAGGATATATTTGTAAAAAGCCCCCTTATTGGGGGCGGATTGGGAGTATTTAATGGCAACTACCCGCATAGCGTTTATTGGGAAGTTCTGGGCGAAGGCGGTATGTTATTGGGTGCATTATTATGCCTATTATTCATTTGGGTTTTTTACAAATACATTGTTTATATTTTTAAATATCGGAATGATGTATATTACTTCACCTCCATAGGTGTCTTGATGGCTTCCATATTTGTTCTTTTAGTAAGCTATACTTATTGTGATTTGAAATTTCTTTATTTCGGAATAGGGCTAGTATTAGTACAGAAAAAATTAAGACTTACACCTGATCCGGAACCCGTTATTCATAAGAAAAAGTATACGATTATATCGTGACTCCGCGAGTTCCGAGAGACCCTCCTTATTAAGGACGGTAAAGTGAAGGACACGGCACTGTCTGAGTATTATATACTGAACGAGGTAGAGCTTTCAGAAACAGGCGGGCCTAGAGAACTTAACAAGGGTCTAGCCACGTGCTTAAAATAAGGAGAAGAGAGATATGGTTATACTAGATTTGAAATGTGGATTAGGCAACCAGTTGTTTGAATATGCGTATGCACGTAGTTTGATGAAGCAGTGCGGCGATGATAAAATTGGTATTGACAGACTAAGCTTTATTAATGAACCTGATGGCAGAAGTAGTGCGCTGGAGAAGTTTGCACTTCCGGCTGATACCAGTGAATTGGTGGGTGTGAAACAGATTTGGTATCATTACTATTTCCGAGTTAAGGGAAGTATAGTAAATGTAATATTTGGCAAGAACCAAAGTAAAGGTCAGAGAGCTGTCACTTTGGCGAAGTATGGCATCTACGAAAGTAATTTTGTTTATTATGATTTCTCTGTGTCAGGTAACAGGACAAAGTATGTACGTGGAGTGTTTCAGAACATACGGTATTTTGAATCTATCGCAAATGAACTAAAAACAATTTACCGAGTGAGGGCTACTCCGTCGGAGCAGAACCAAAAGCTACTGGAAGAGATGGCTTCTGTTAACGCGGTTTGTATGCACATTCGTCGTGGAGATTATATTACTAATGCCAAATGGAGCAAACAATTGTTGATTTGTGATGAGAGCTATTATGTCAAGGCCATGCAGAAGATTCAAGAAAAAGTAGATAATCCGGTTTATTATGTCTTTTCTAATAACAACTCAGACATTAACTGGATTAGAAATAATTACAATTTACCGTATCCGGTGCGGTATATAGATTTTAACAACCCGGATTATGAAGATTTTAGGTTGATGAATTCCTGCAAGCATTTCATTATGTCTAACAGTTCTTTCAGTTGGTGGGCACAATTCCTTTCTGATAATCATCATAAGGTTGTTATTGCACCTTCACGATGGAGTAGTATAGAGAATTGTAGTGGGTTGTATATGGATATTTGGGATATCATCGACGTATAAGGTGGATTGGACAATATGATAATGGATAAATTTCGAAGAGGGATTAATAAGGTAGCCAATATCTTTAATTTGAAAAAAAATAAAGTCATAACAGGCACTGATGTGTATATTCGTGGAAGAATGTATATTGAAGGAACAGGAATCACGATTGGGAGTCATGTATGGATCAATTCCGAAATTTCTGCCAATCCAATTGGTGGAAACGAATTCACTAGTTTTGTGACATACAATAAAGGAAACATTACGATTGGTAATAATGTAGGCTTGTCAAATGTTGCGATCTGCTCAATGGCCAGCGTTACCATCGATAATGATGTAATGATTG
Organism: Desulfosporosinus sp.; assembly: GCA_035648035.1. Classification (GTDB taxonomy): domain Bacteria; phylum Bacillota; class Desulfitobacteriia; order Desulfitobacteriales; family Desulfitobacteriaceae; genus Desulfosporosinus. The sequence goes on from DASRMG010000112.1 coordinate 58,492, forward strand.
GAGGAAGCTGCAAAATTTATGATACTGATTTTCATTCCGTCGAGTACGAGAAACGTATGATGTTGCATGATCAGGATATTCATACCGCGCCGATTCACATCAAAAAAGGAGCTTTTATTGGTGCACACAGCATTATTCTCAAGGGTGTAACGATCGGTGAGCGTGCGGTTGTCGGTGCCGGATCTGTCGTAACTAAGAGTATACCTGATGACGAGATTTGGGTAGGTAATCCAGCTCAATTCAAAAGGAAAATATAAGGCGATGAATTTTTTGTGCATAATATTGCAAAGGCTTTATATTGCTTTTGGCGTAAAAAGGGTAATACCCCACAATGATTTGACAGCAGATAGTGAATAAAAATTATACAGGGTAATGGAATATTTAGTGGAGTGGTGCTGTAATGAATAGGTATATCAATATTCTGTGAAAATGTAAAAGAGGATAAAGTTTTTATAAATGCTAGCTAATGATGACATCTTCGTTGGATGTGATTATATGGAAATAGAAGTAGGATTATTGAATCGATATGTAAATTCATAATAACAGGATGTGGCTATAATGTGAATTGAATAAGCTAATTAACGGTCAGTTCATTATTCGTTTATGTATGGCACCGGATTCTGCTGCCACGGTATTCACATGATAATTGTTCATCTACTAGAAGTTTATTCTCAAGAGATGGTAATTTAAAAATAATTGGTTCATGTTGATTATGCTCCGATTATGAATTAACAATCCGTGCATTTAAGCTCAGTTATACTATTAAATCATTAATGAGCTCCATTAGTATGTTTATATAACTAAAATAGACAATGACATTAAAACATTGTCTTTAAAAAATAAATTAGTAAAATTATAACAAAGAATACTGATTTTTATAGTCTTGATTATATGATACGAATCAGCTCTGAATCCTGAGAGGCCTAATATAGTAAATTCAGCACATAATTCTACTATATTTATCAGGTAACTAGTATCCTCTTCTTCCACCCCCCCTATGTTAGGATAGTTGAGTGCGACTTGAAAGCTGTCGCGTGTATTGCCGAAAGGCTACCTCTTTCATCTGAGGTATCTCTATCGTCATGTGCGTTGCTGGTAACGGCGGGGTGCAAAGCTGACGAAACAAAGTGGT
>DASRMG010000113.1:0-31635 GCA_035648035.1 Desulfosporosinus sp.
GTTCCTTATGAAAAGGCGATAACTTTGCAAACTCATTGAATATATCCAAGGTATCCATAGCCATACCCCCTACTGGTTGTCCTATGAATATAATAACATGGATTGGCTGATAATACCCACAATATTTACGAAAAGAGCCTAAGTATAAGTACCAATACACGACCGGCATGCGAGAAAACAAACGAGGTGTAACAACTTCTTTAGTTGTACACCTCGTCGTAGCAATGACCCTGCAAATTTAGTTCGGGTTAATGATTAATTTGGCACTACTTTAATTGTATTGGATATGCCAGTACCAGCAGCGTTGAAGATTGTCACTCTATAGCTGTATTTAGAGACTTGATCAGCCGTTGTGTCAATAGTTTTAATTACCCACTTACTATTACGGGTACTTCCACTGGTGCTATGAAACCTGCTGCAAATGCGGCTTGTGCAGGAGCTATAGTATAGAAATCTCCCCCTGAATACACTGTTCCAGTTACAGTAAGTGTCGCTGTTTTGTTTCCATCAGATAAAACAACGGTTGAAATTGATTCCAGGTCCATCAATCCATAAATACCTCCAATTATCCAGTTGCTCGCTAGGCTGCCTGCTGTTGGGTCAAATGTTCCTGTTGTCAGGGTATAGGTGATTTCAGTTGTGAATCCTATCGCTGTAGCTCCACCAATTGCAGGGGTGAGTAAAGTAGTTGATACAGCAGCATTAATGGTCGTTTGCACATCGGCAGCATTGGTAAGGTTTGCTGCTATTAATGCGTTGTGCACTATAGTCTTATCTGCAGGTGTCAATGAATTATAACCTGTTAGATCCAAGCCTAAGAGCCCACTGTTGAGTGTGAGTAATGTACCAATATAGCTTTCAGTAATCGTACTGTTTAATGCAACGACTACAATTTGTGTTCGATCCACAATTGGTTTGGCTAAAAACACCGCATTGGTAATAGGGGATTGTTCAGCATAAACTAAGGATAAGAATTCATTGTCAACTACGCTAGTTGCCAATCCTAATAATTCAGCGTTGTTTTTAAATACTTGTTGACCATAGGTAGTATATTGATTATTCATCAATCCAATGACAAAGGCCATTTGTATTTCTTCTTCTGATGCAAATGTTGGTGCAAGCATGGATGTTTCAATAATTGTCTTGGCTGGGTTACCAATAAAATTAGTAAACGTATTATAATCAGCTGCTTTGAATAAGGATTGGTGAAATGTTATGACATTGCCCATTGTTGCTGCATCTGGAGCACTGTTAAAGGCGTCCAATAGTGGCAAATTTTCTAGTGATTTTTGCTGTGCTACAAGAGAATCAAAGGATGTTTTGATTTGGGCTACTGTTGTAAAAGGCTGTGCTACCATTTGCGTTTGTACCGGAACCTTGTTTAGTAATGCATCGTAATCAGTCAGATCCAATCCCAGTATTACAGTAAACGTTCTAAGCTCTCGATCCATAAAATTTAACACTTGAATGTCAATCGTATGAACAGCTTCTGCGGTCACTGCAGCAGTAAAGGCTGCTTGCACATCCGCTGTAGATGTCAATGTCGTAGCCATTAAGACGGTATTGACGTGGGACTGAAAACTCAATGTATTTGGATTTACTGCCACAGGAGTAATATAAGTAGCATACGGTATTGCTTCTAAGCCGAGTATGGTCTTATATCTTGCTAATGCTGATTCCATTTGTGCATTCCCTGCTGCAACTGGTGAAGTTAGGGGTATTTCGTTAATGATCAGTACGGATACTGCCGTTTCAAAGGCCAAATTAACGGCCGCGTTGTTGGTGAATGCTTTTCCTGCTAAGGCTGCATGCACGACAGCTTGGCTTGCAGGCGTTAGTAACTTATAATCGGCGAGGGTAGTTGTGGTTAAACTCAGCCCTGCGGAGGTAATTACCGAACCCATGGTTTCAGCACTGGCTGTATTAACAGCCTCAAGAAATGTTACTAATGCTCCGATGGCATGGTTGATTGCTACTGTTTTAGCAATCTTTTGCGCATCTGTTCCTTCGGCCATTGCTAAGGCTGTTGTTACTGCACTGTAGTTTACATAATCAGCCGGTGTTAAGGCTCCTGCAGCTACTTTGGCTGCAGTTAGGTTGGCATCGACTAGAGTTACCAATGCTCCGAGGGCATGGTTGATTGCCACTGTTTTAGCAATCTTTTCCGTATTCGTTCCTTCGGCCATTGCTAAGGCTGTTGTTACTGCACTGTAGTCTACAAAATTACCCGGCGTTAAGGCTCCTGCAGCTACTTTGGCTGCAGCTAAGTTTGCATCGACTATGAGTACCAACGCTCCGATGGCATGGTTGATTGCCACTGTTTTAGCAATCTTTTCCGTATCTGTTCCTTCGGCCATTGCTAAGGCTGTTGTTACTGCACTATAGTCTACAAAATCAGCCGGTGTTAAGGCTCCTGCAGCTACTTTGGCTGCAGCTAAGTTTGCATCTACTATGAGTACCAATGCTCCGATGGCATGGTTGATTGCTGCTGTTTTAGCAATCTTTCCCGTATCTGTTCCTTCGGCCATTGCTAAGGCTGCTGTTACTGCACTATAGTCTACAAAATTAGCCGGTGTTAAGGCTCCTGCAGCTACTTTTTCTGCAGTTAAGTTGGCATCGACTATGAGTACCAATGCTCCGATGGCATGGTTGATTACCACTGTTTTTGCAATCTTTTTATTATTCGTTTCTTCGGCCATTGCTAAGGCTGTTGTTACTGCACTGAAGTCTACAAAATTAGCCGGTGTTAAGGCTGCTGCAGCTACTTTTGCTGCAGTTAAGTTGGCATCGACTAGAGTTACCAAGATACCCTGCGCCACAGTTATTGCTGCAGTAGCTGCCTCTATTTCTGCTCGAGTATTTGCACCTGTTACTACAACGGCGCTTACAACCGTTTGATACTTTGTCCAACTTTCTGCTGTATAGTTTGATTGCGTAATTGCTGTCAGTACTGCATTGTAGGATGCTAATGCGGCAGCACGGGTAACCTTCGCCACCGTAATATCGCATCCCCGCCAATACCAGTGTCCGTCAGAATGATTGGAGCATTCGCTTGAGCAGCTAATTTTGATGCGACTAGTGCGTCAACATAGTGCTCGTTTGTTCCGTTAGCAACATAGGCTTTGTTATAGCTGTAGGTTAGTTTCTCGAGCACTACCTTATTAGTAGCGTAGCGATCTGCACCAGCGAGGCTCTCTATACCCGCGATGGGGTCCACTCTATTAATTCCACCGACGGTGTAACCTTTCCCAACTATGCTCGAAGAAGCAGGAAGGGTTCCATCTGGATTAGTCACTAAGATCGAGTAGTTATGAGCTGAGGCATAGGAAGATACTGATAAAGCATCAGCCAAACCATCATAGCCAACTACAAAGGTCCCTGCGGGCCTGGTGAGTTGAGCAGAAATCATAGCCGCTGTTTGTATCCTATTAGCACCTTTGATGGGTGTAACTTCTGTAACAGTAGATATGGCCTTCACTTGATCGACGACTGCTTGGTCGATTGCTCCGACTACAAATACTTTCGTTATCTTCAGCTTAATCAGTTCCGCTTTAGCAGCAGCATTCAGAGTGTTGCTCTCTGTTAATAAGATGGGAGAATTCATGCCGGCCAATGGTGCTGCAGCTAGAGCATCTACTAAGTGATTATTTGCAGATGGGGCTAGGATGGCTGTAGTAGCAGATGAGAACCTCTCTGCTACGTTAACAGCGGTTCCGAATCTGTCAGTGCCTTGAATTCGATCTGTCGTTACCCCTGTTGCTGCGAACACATTAAAAGGAACCAGGGTAACACACATACCCATAATCACTAAGGAAGCTATGGCTTTTTTCGTTTTTCTCATTGGTGGGGCTTTCTCCTCTCGTCTTTGGATTTCTTCAGTTTCCTTGCCAATTAATCACTATACGCCTTACATAGGACGTCTCTGGGATGCTCTCGAATCCTTAACTATTATAACATCCAGTTGTGCAATTTAGAACAGTTATCGGAAGAAATTAGCTGAGCTCAAATAAATTTATTGTTATTAGAGCTCAGCTATATAGGTTAAATAATGACAAAGAAGACCTTTACGTCCTCTGGGATGGAAAAAAACGATTTTCATTAGAATCAAATGAATTGATGGCAAATGCAACGACCGTGGTGTATTCAAGATTCACGGGGTAAATCTTGTCCCTAAGTAACCTTCCGTGTTATCTTCTCATAAGCGCTCTGGAGGTATTCCCTCCAATAAAGGTTTAGACTTTGTTGGGGGATCATCGATTAATTCAGAATCTAAATCATAGTTGTTAGGTTCTTAATCATTGCTACCATGTTTATAATCCAAGCCTTGGGCGAAGTTTCCCACATTGGTGTTGTAATAAAGGACAAAAAAAGAGGCCTAAGCCTCTTTTCTATCGTAGCATGTCCCTTCAACAGAAACGGTGTGTTGTGTCTTCATCACTTGTAAGCAAGATCGCTTTGTTATACTCTCCCGCTTCCATCACAGGTCGGGCACGGTGATGTATAACGCACTGCTAATGTTTGGCCAACTTTTTTCCGAGTCATTTCCACAAGTCCCAGTTGCGTCAGGCCCAAAACCTGAAATTTCGTCTTATCACGAGCACAGGCCACCTCCAACGCATCAATGACCTGTTGCTGATCTTCCTTCGTCGTCATATCTATAAAGTCGATGATAATAATGCCCCCAAGGTTTCTCAAACGTAACTGACGGGCAATCTCCCGTGCTGCCTCGAGGTTAATGTGGACGACCGTTTCCTCGAGTGACTGTTTCCCGACATATTTGCCGGTGTTTACGTCAATCACGATGAGCGCTTCGGTTTGTTCAATCACCAAATAGCCACCGCTCTTTAACCAAACTTTAGGGCGCAGGGTTTTACGTATTTCTTCATCCACACCATATTTAGCAAAAAGGTCCTCACCGGTGACAACGTTTATATGTTTAGCCGCTGAGTGTTCGATGTTCTGCAGGGCTTTCCTTAATATTTGAGCCGTATCCGTCTGATCCACGGTGATCTTCTCCACGTCTTGATCCATCCAATCGCGAACCAGTCGAGAAATTAAATCAACGTCCTTATGTACAAGACCAGGCACAGAAACATGCGGAATTTTCGGTTGCAGAGCGGTCCAAAGCTCCACGAGTTGGGCTATATCCTCCGCAATTTCATCTCCGTCAATCCCTTCAGCAAGCGTACGGACAATGACCCCCATGCCCGCAGGTTTGGACTGCTCGGCAATCTCCCGCAGACGCTTGCGTTCATTGTCATCTAGAAGCTTACGAGACACACCCACATAACTCACTTGAGGCAAAAGCACCACATACCGACCGGGCAGACTTAAATTGACGCTAATCCGCGCACCCTTGGTGCCAACCGGTTCTTTAATAATCTGGACCAAGAGTTCTTGGCGTGGTTTGAGGATTTGCTCGATCCGTACAGTATTAGCTGGAGTGACCTTCTCCTCTTCCTCGAACCGTGAAGGGACAGCGTCGCCAACATATAGATAGGCGTTCTTGTCCAGACCAATATCCACAAAAGCGGCTTGCATTCCAGGCAGGACATTCTCTACGCGCCCTTTATAGATATTCCCCACGAAATTGGAGGTGCCAGCGTCTTCCTCGAACACTTCCATCAGGTCGCCTTGTTCAAAGACGGCTGCCCGGAGGGTTTTGGATTGGCTTTGGAGGACGATTTCCTTTAAGCATGCGGTATGATCCTGCTTCATGTTAGTACACTTCCTTATAGGGAACTTGCGAATACAACGCTCACTTGCTTGCTCTCGCAGATCAAACTAAGACTCAAGAGCTTGCTTGCAAGAAGGGCGGGGTCCCCGGCAAATCGGACATCCTTGTCCAATTGCCGGCAGTGTACGTCCTTGTACACTGCCCCGCCGTATGAAAGAGCTCTTGAGTCAAGTTTGATGACTGCTCGATCAAAGAAGAATCACTTTTGTAAGCGCAAGTTCTGCTCTGTATGTATGTTCAGGACGAATTCTAGATGATTTTATCCAGTACAAGTACTAGTCTCCATATTCCTTAAGAACATTGGTAATTTCTCGAATAATACCCTTAGCCTGCTCTTTCGCTATCACGCAATCATCTTTAGTAAAGGTCTTAAAGTCATCATAATCTGCATGAGATCGAAGTCTAAATAAGTCTGAAAGAGACTTACTAGAAGTCTTACTTACAATACCGACTTTAACAAATTCCTTATTGAAAAAAGATATTACCCCACTATGTTTTGCAGAATCCAACTCTTTAGTAGCCAACAATGCCCTAACAGCGTGAAAGGCCGCATAATAAAACCTATTAATGGCACCATGATAGGACCCCAAATGTTCTAGGTGCTCCCCATCCTTAAAAGTCATTTCAGCCTTTTCAATTCTCCATTGACTTAATGCCATACTCATAGTGGAACACCTTCAAGCTCCAGATTATGAAAAAATTTCGTCTCCCTAAATAGAGGATTAGCATAATGGGTACCACTTATTATGATTGGTATAATAACTACATCATATTCAAGATTTATATCCACTACGATGTCCATTATGGCATCACTAATATCTCTATTGTCCTTTTCCACCAGTACTAGAATATCAATATCAGACTCTGGGGTATCTGTTCCCCTAGCTACTGAGCCAAAAAGGCGTACATCTTTTATATTAAACGAAAGCTTTTCTTTAATATTCTTGCTAAAGAGCTCAATGGCCTGTCTGTGAATCATATTGCTCATGATATCCCTCCCCTTCCAGTCGAGTGATAACTCAGCGTCTATATCCATATTATACCATAAAGGGAACTTGCGAATACAACGCTCACTTGCTTGCTCTCGCAGATCAAACTAAGACTCAAGAGCTTGCTTGCAAGAAGGGCGGGGTCCCCGGCAAATCGGACATCCTTGTCCGGTTGCCGGCAGTGTACGTCCTTGTACACTGCCCCGCCGTATGAAAGAGCTCTTGAGTCAAGTTTGATGACTGCTCGATCAAAGAAGAATCGCTTTTGTAAGCGCAAGTTCTGCTCTGTATGTATATTTAGAACGAATTCTAGCCGTTATGTCGAGTACGTATTAGAATACTAGCACCGATTCAGAGGTGCAGTATGCTTAGAAAGCATGTCCACGTCGTTGCGTCGAGTTAGCGCCTTCAAAGAAAATCCCAGAAGACAGTTCAGCATCCGGTCCCAGAACTGCGGCTCGAGGTCAGCACCGACTCAGAGGTGCCGTATGCTTGGAAAGCATGTCCACGTCGTTGCGTCGAACCCGCTACTTGTTGTTTCCTGTCGCGCGTCCGGTCCAAGCCCAGTGGCGCAGCTCAGCGTGGAAACTGAGAGGTGCGATTTGCTACCTGTATAACTAGAGAGAGGGCCCGCGATCACACGGCGAGAAGCCTTTGCGTGCGTCGTAGCCAAACTCGGCTTTAACCCGCTTTCATCAGTAGGGCTGGAAACAGGAGTTTCCAGCCGGCCCTGAGACAAGGATGTCGAATGGCCGGGTACCCTACTCTCATGCATCACGGGTTAAAGCCCTAGTTTGGCACGAAGAACGCAGGGCTGAACAAGTGTCTTCGCGGACCCTCTCTCCACCCCAGACGCAAACCAAACCTCGAGCTATACACTCTCACCAAGACGCCTTACTTTTCAGCAAGCTGCTCAAACGGTGAGCTATTGATGCCCTGGTAACTCACATGCACACCGGTACGCTTGATATGAACTTCCTCCATATCAAGCGGTAAATTCTCAAGCTCTCTAAGGCTGGCCAGCACTTCCTCAGGACGAACACTGCCCGAGTTACCCATCTCCACTTCCAGGTCAAAAACGATTTCATCTCCGTGGATTTCACCCTCTAAACGCTTAACCCAAGGTCGGATGTCCTTCTCTGTCGGTCCTTTTTTCGTAAAGCGAGAATAAACCACATGCTCTCGGGCGAGCCACAGGCTTACTGCCTCTTCCAAACGTTCGGGCAGAATCGGCAACGCCATCAGAATGCGGATCTTATAACTGGCAGCATTCAGGACAGCCATCAAAGGCTTCGCGCCGTGGGTGAGGGCTCGTCCCTGTAGTAGACGGATTCCAGGTGGTAATTGTTCTTGAATCTTCCCGAGCACATCACCTAAATCCAGCTCACGTTGGATATCGATATCCACGTACTCTCGTTCCCCTTCTGTCCCAACCGCTAGGGCGAAACCGAAGGAGATTTTCGGACGTTGATTAAAGCCTTCTGTATAGGACATGGCAATACCAGCACGTCTGACGGCACGTTCAAACACACGTGTCAGGTCAAGGTGTGCAATATACCTTGCATCTTCAATTTTAGTATAGGCGATTCTTAGCTTCATGCCACTCACCCTTTCAAATCAATCTGAACTCCTCTGTCCGGACAAATTCCGCACCCGGTACATTCATTATGTCGGCAATCAGTGGTTTTAGCGGCCTCTAGTGCTTGGTGATGTTCACTGACCAAGAACTTTTTCGTCACGCCACTTTCTAAATGTTCCCAAGGTAAGATGTCATCATAATCCATGGCTCTGTTCGCGTAGAAATGGGGGTCGAGGTCAAACTCTTTAAAAGCCTCCATCCACACGTCTTCCCGGAACTGCTCACTCCAGCCATCAAACTTGGCGCCGTGTTTCACGGCCCATTCGAGCAGCGGTGCAAGTTTCCGATCACCTTTGGCAAAGACGGCTTCCAAATAACTCGTCTTCACATCATGGTAGTTATATTTAAAGCGGCGATCTCGCAATTTCTCGCGCAGATATTTCTGCTTAAGATCCACCGATGCTTTTGCTTCTTGGGGTTCCCATTGAAAGGGCGTGTGCGGTTTCGGGACAAAAATACTCGTCGAAATGGTCACTGTGATATTGCGACGTTTCAGTCTGAGTCCAGCATCGACGACCTTCCTGGCCAGATCAACGATTCCGTCAATGTCTTCTTGGGTCTCTGTGGGTAACCCTACCATAAAGTAGAGCTTAATGGTCGACCAACCCTTCTCAAAGGCAGCCTCTACTGCGTCCATAATATTTTGCTCTGTGACCCCTTTGTTGATCACGTCGCGTAATCGTTGTGTGCCAGCCTCCGGTGCAAAGGTTAAGCCAGATTTTCGAGTCTTCTGTACCGCCTCAGCTAAACCAACATCAAAGGAGTCAACTCTTAGCGAAGGAAGGGAAACCCCCACGCCTTCACTGCTGTGCTTCTCCAGAATAGTCTCAATGACGGGCTGGATACAAGAGTAATCGCCACTGGACAGTGAGGTGAGCGCGACCTCATCATAACCCGTGCAACGCACCAGTTCTTCCATTTGTTTAAGAAGGGTTTCTTGAGACCGTTCGCGGACCGGGCGATAAAGCATGCCTGCCTGGCAGAAACGGCACCCGCGTGAGCAGCCGCGCATGACTTCAAGCATCATCCGATCATGCACAATTTCCAAGTAGGGAACAATCACGTTCGTCGGGAAAAAAGCCTTATCCAAATCCTGGACAATTGCTTTTCCTACCACCGCCGGTACATCCTCGTCCGCCTGAATGCTTTCAATGCGTCCGTCCGGTTTATAGGTTACCTGGTAGAAATCCGGGACATATACCCCTTGAACCTGGGCAACTTTCACGAGAAAGTCTCTCCGAGGCACAGGGTTGATCTTCTGCTGAGCTATGAGGCGAAGCACTTCAGGCAACTGTTCTTCACTTTCTCCGAGGAGAAAGAAATCTATGAATCCAACGAGGGGTTCGGGGTTGAAGGCACAAGGGCCTCCGGCAATAATCCACGGATCCTCGATCCCGCGTTCTGACGAGCGCATTGGAATACCGGCCAAATCCAACATATTCAAGATATTGGTGAAACTCATTTCGTATTGAAGCGTAAATCCTACGACATCAAAGGCTTTGAGGGGTTCAAACGATTCCAACGCATACAGCGGAATTTGCTTCTCACGCAGGGTCGCTTCCATATCCACCCAAGGCGCGAAAACCCTTTCACAGAGAAATTCTGGGAACGAGTTGACCAAGTGGTAGAGAATTCTTGTGCCTAAATGCGACATACCCACTTCGTAGACGTCTGGGAAAGCAAAGACCATATGGAGGTCTGTCTTGGTCCAGTCTTTTTTAATGGCGTTCCATTCTGAGCCTAAGTATCGGCTTGGTTTCAAGACTTTCGGTAAAAAACGTTCGACCTGTCGGCGTATCTCCGCCGCGGTAAAGTTACTCATTATATCAAAGAGGCCCCCTTGTACTACATTACGGACCTCAATTATATCATAAATACCAAAATATATCTAAGTCGACTGAAGTGCCTACAGTTTACCCACGGGGAAATGAATCCCCTCTCGGAACATCCCGTCAACCACATCGGTCTCAGTGAGAATCTTATCCAGTCCCATGGCTTGATTGGTTAGAGAGATCATGGCATAGCGATCGGGCGTAAACTGCTCAACGATTCGTACGAGGTGAGTGTCTGATGAGACAGTGACCCAAAAACTTCGCATGAGGCCTTTCTTTAATAAATCCTCTTTCTTACGAGTGAGTTGCCGGAGAAAGGTAATATGAGCTTTAGCCATTTCTTTACTGCCAGCATACCAAAAGAAACCTCCCAAGATGATGTAGGAAAGTGCGCCTTCTGTGAATTTCCCTTGACCCCATAAGACGATGCCAAAGAGCGCTATGAGTAAGCCCAGCCATTTTCCCGACCAGGCTAAAAATTTCGTGGTCTTGACGTAACCAAAGCTTTCCGCAAAGAAGGCCCGCACCACTCGGCCACCATCCAGCGGCAATACGGGGATCAAGTTAAAGGCAGCCAGCCAAAAGTTAAAACGGACAAAGTCCTCCGCCAGCTCTCCCGTCCACAGCCCTTGCCACCTTAAGATCTGAGCCCCAAAGAGGAGGACTATGTTCAAGGCTGGACCTGCTAAGGAAATAATACTTTCCTCACGCTTACGGCCTTCAAACAGATCTTCACTGTAAGCAGCTCCCCCAAACGGAAACAACTCTAGCCCTACGATTTTAAAGCCATAAGCTCTGGTCGTTAATAAATGCGCTAATTCATGGCAAAAGACTAGGCCAAAGACAAGAAAAGCCTGGGCGGCTAAACCCAGGATTCCGTAGGCGACCAGAACTATGAGAAACGTCGGATGGATTCGGATACTCACCCCGGAAATATTGACGAGTTGCATGGTTAGCCTCCTCCTGGAAGACACGATATCTCGTGCCCTCCTTTTTATGATTTTGAAGGGGTAAGATAGGGGATGGGATCAACCGCCACATTATCTTTTCTCAGTTCAAAGTGAAGCCAAGGCTTCTTTAAGGGTGCAGAGAGACCGATGGTCCCGAGGGCGCTCCCTTTCTCAATACGTTGTCCTTTGAGCACAGATATATCGCCAAAATTGCCAAGCACTGAGGTCCAACCATCTCCGAAGTCAAGAGTTACGATCTTCCCTAGTTGGGAGTCTGCCCCCACGGAGGTAACCACCCCTGCTGCCGGAGAAACGACCTTGCTACCCAAAGCGTTCTCCCCAGGGTCCACATCAATGCCTTGATGAACGGTCCCCACAGCATTGCTACCCCCCTCTCCCTTAGCTCCAAAGGCTGCGACGACTTTCCCAGAAACGGGGGGTAAAAACTGGCCTCTCATCTTCGCATCAACGGGAACGTTCTTACTAACGACGCCCCCGAGGGATAAGGCCTCTTTCGCCATACCGTTGATGTTCTCGTAATAATTACTCGAGTTCAAGGCGGTTTTATAGATTGTATGAATCGTATTTGAGACGGGATCTGCACTATTGGCGCTAAAGAACACCAGTAAAAATAAGGTCGCGGCTATGATGGTGCGCTTCTGAGTTCCGTTCCAATGGTTCAAGGAATTTCCCAAGCCTTTTTGTACTGGACGTCGAAGCCGTCCGGGTTGCTGATTTAAGCGCGGTGCAGATTTTCCCCGACCTGATTGTTTGCCTACTTCTTGGACTGCTCTTTCCCACTCCCAGTCATCCCAGCGTTCATAAGGATCCATCCCCTCTGCCTCACTTTCGTGGTTCGAAGTTCGTAGTTCGTCGTTCGGGCTGTGCGTTCAATTCTACGAATCGAAGAACCTATTTATCGTTTTGCGAACATTATTCGTTTCGATTCGAACCTTGTCGATCGCCGCTTTGTGACTCGTTTAAGGCTCGTACATCCCTTATCAGTCTATGAAAGGGCATAAAAAATAGAACTGCGCTGGCAGTTCTATTTCAAAGTGAGAGGGGCGAAACTTCGTGGTTTGATATGAATGCAGTTCTGAGAATCGGGGGATGGACTTAAACTCTACGACTTAAACTCTTGCGAACTCTGTTCGCTTGGATTCGAACCACGATTCGCGAACATCGAATCACCATTCGTAAACAGCGAACCAACATTAAAACATACGTCGCCTGCTCCTTAAATTAACACTTAATAATAATCCCACAGCCGCCATATTTGATAACATAGCACTTCCACCTGCGCTAATCAGGGGCAGGGGAATACCTGTGACTGGCATGATCCCTGAGGTCATGCCGACATTGACCAAGATATGAAAGGTAAACATTGAAACGATTCCCGTGGCGATCAACATGCCGTACGAATCACGCGCTTTTAAAGCGATACTGAGACTGCGCAGGAGGAAGATTAAGAAAAGGAAGAGTAAGGTGATCGTGCCCACAAAGCCAAATTCTTCTCCTACGACAGAAAAAATAAAGTCTGTATGATGCTCAGGCAGGAAGTTCAACTGACCTTGGGTTCCCATTTGATACCCTTTACCCCATAACCCTCCAGACCCGATGGCCCAAATTGATTGGATAATATGGAAGCCGTCTCCACTGGTGTCGCTGTACGGATCTATAAAGATCGTTAAGCGCCTGATCTGATACTCCTGCATGGGAAGGGGCAGCCCTTCAAGCTTATGGAAAATCCAGGGTAGATCTGTCGCGAAGTGGAGCATGAGCGCCACCGCGATGATGGTAACGCCTCCCAGTAGCAACCCTCCGAATTTCCAGGGATTGGCGCCTGCAACAAACATCATACCGATAAATATGGCCGCAAACACCAAGGTGGTTCCTAAGTCAGGTTGCATGAAGATGAGTAGCATGGGGGGCAGTACAAACAGAAAGGGCATGATAAAATCCTTATAATTATTGAGCTTTCCTTTGCGGTCGGCTAAGAAATCGGCGAGGGTAAGAATGATGAAGATTTTGGCGAATTCTGAGGGTTGGATATTAAAGCCAAAGGGCGTCGGTATCCAACGGGTTGCGCCTTTTGCTGCGTCCCCAAATAAAATCACACTCACCAGCAACAACATATTTAAGCCATAAACCCACCATCGGTACGTTCGCCATTTCTCATAATCGGTCACGGCAAGGAACACTGCGCCACCTATACCGATAAAAATCCAAACAGTTTGGGACTTCACATAATGCATTGGATCTGATTCAAGAACATTAATGGAAGCTGTACTCAATATGAGGATACTGGCGATTAAGAGCAAAATCGTAATCAATATAAATAAGAAATCCAAGTTTCTCAGTGTACGTCTATCCATGATGATTCCCCTCTGGTCCATAATAAGCCCGATTACTTGCTATTATAGCACATCTCTCACACAGCCCAAAACAAAAAAGAAGCCGAGGTTTTTCAACCCTGACTTCCAATACTTAGGCTTCACGTCTGTGGCGCTCATCTACTGAGATTATGCCTTAGCGGCGTAGTCTCGCTTCATCTTAACGACAGGAATGTTGGCAACTAACGCTACTTCGTTATCATCCTGCAATAGATTAAATTCTAGTGCTGCTTCGTCAATTTCCATGTATTTAGAAATAACTTTGATTAAATCTTCTTTTAAGTTGTTGAGCATGGTAGGCGATATACTGGCGCGGTCATGTACCAAAACGAGCCTTAGACGTTCTTTTGCCACCGTCTTGCTCGAGGCACTTTCCTTGCCAAGCATTCTGCTTATAAATTCTAACAAGGACCATTCCTCCTCTCAGTACCGGACGGCTAGCGTAGACCTACGAGTCGCTTCAGTCTATCCATGATTCCGATGGGCACATCTAGGTTCATGAGGGGTACTTCTTCCCCTATAATTCGCTTGGTGATCCGACGGTAGGCCTCGCCTGCTTTTGATGTTTTATCCATCACGGCAGGTTCGCCACGGTTCGTAGAGATGACGATACTCTCGTCTTCGGGAACGACCCCGATCAGTTCTACCGCTAAAATATCCAGAATATCTGCGATATCCATCATATCTCCACGTTTCACCATTTCAGGACGGATCCTGTTAATGATTAATTTCGGGTTTCTTAGCTCAGCTGCTTCTAATAGGCCGATGATTCGGTCAGCGTCTCGTACGGCACTAACTTCAGGCGTACAAACGACAATTGCCCGATCTGCACCCGCAATTGCGTTGCGGAAGCCTTGTTCGATGCCCGCGGGGCAATCGATAATAGCATAATCAAATTCCGCTTTTAACTCAGCGGCTAAGACTTGCATTTGTTCCGGATTAACGGCTGTTTTATCTTTAGTTTGTGCAGCGGGCAGCAAAAAAAGATTCGCAAATCGTTTATCTTTAATGAGTGCTTGTTTAAGACGACAATTTCCACTCGTTACATCCACTAAATCGTAAACGATGCGGTTTTCCAAGCCCATGACAACATCGAGGTTTCGCAGACCAATATCCGTATCAACCAAGACAACTTTATGCCCTGCGGCAGCCAGTCCTGTGCCGATGTTCGCGGAGGTTGTGGTCTTGCCTACACCCCCTTTTCCAGAAGTTACTACGATTACCTCACCCATATCCAGACCTACCTTTCCACTTATAGCTTATTCTTCCTAACGGGCTTTGCCACGCCGGCCGTTCATGCCAGCTGTTTCTACGATTAATTGGTCATCTTTGATTCTGGCAATTTCTGGACCTCGCCCGTCGGCTTCATCCGCTGGTCCCCTCGTCACCACATCTGCAATACGCAATTGGGTAGGGGCCAAATGATAAGCGCTCACTGAGGCTTTCCGCTCACCTGTCGCTCCAGCATGGGCAACCCCTCGTAGGGATCCCATCACGGCAATGTTACCGGTTGCAATAATTTCAGCTCCAGGATTTACGTCCCCCAGAACAACAACATGGCCATCAAATTGCACGCTTTTCCCGGAACGAAGTGTTCGCTCCACAAAGAGACAGCTTCCTTCTTCCATCCCTTCCTCCCAGATACGCGTTTCTTTGTCCTGTGTCCCATAAGCTTGGGATTTAGCTGATACACCCACTTCTTCGGGGGTCAACCAGCCCGTGAGTTCCAACTGTCGTTGGTGTAGGACCGTGCCCAACCTAGCATGTTCGTCTTCCGTAAATTGCTTTTTCCCTGAATAACACCGTACGCTTGCACCTTGCAGAAATTGTACAGAATTATTCAATAGTTTATCGAGTTCCTTCATTAACACTCCAAAGTCCGCCGCTGGATCAAAGTACAAGACCAATCCATCGCGAGTTCCCTTAAGTGCCACATGTTCAGTCCGTGTCAACCTGCACAATCCCCCATCGCTAGTCTTAAATTCTATGTTTCCTATAAATTCTACAAGACTGTCCCAATTCCCTTTATACTATCGAGAACTATTAGGGAAAAAATTAAACAATTTTATCCATTATAAGTTTCAATTCGAGGTTTTCCAACCGAAATACTTCATAAAAGCTGCCTTGGCGACATATCCTGCTGTTGCTCCCCCGCCAGTCCCATATTCTACGACGCCTGCAAAGGCAATCTCAGGATTATCATAGGGTGCGAAGGCCACAAAGGTCCCATTATATACCTTTTCCAACTCCGTACCGACATTCCCTTGTTGCGCGGTTCCCGTCTTAGCACCCCCGGAAAATTCAGGTAGATCCGAGAAAATATATTGTGCTGTGCCAGCTTCCTTGCCCTTGCCGGAAACGACGGCGCGCATCCCTTTTTTTACCTCTTCCAGCATAGCTGGTGTAATTGATACCGTATTTAGAACTTTGGGTTGGTTTTGTTGAAACGTTTCCCCAGTCACTGGATCCAATAGTTTGTCGACAACATACGGTTGAAAGTGTTTTCCACCATTCGCGATGGTGGCCGTGTAACTGGCTAATTGCAAAGGCGTGTAGGCGCTATCGCCTTGCCCGATGGAATTATTGTAACTGGTACCAACATGCCACTTAACATAATTATAGACGTTGTAGTCGTACGTATCCTGGACCTTCCTAATTTCTGCGTTTTTCTGGCTTTGCAGCGTTTGCTTAGCCTTAGCATCTGGGGCGCTGGCTAGTTTGGGGGCGTATTTGTTTTCAATCTCAGCCAACCCGTCAGCACGCAATCCATCATATTTAGGTCCGTTCACCGTTTTTCTCCATTCTGGGGAGGCTGCGTTTCCTATGGCTTCATTCGGTAAATCCACGCCACTTGCAATCCCTAGACCGAATTCATTGGACACCTCTTTAATGGCTTCTGGATAGGCGTCAAAAACGCGCCGGCCCATGACTTCAAAATAAATGTCCGACGATTTGGCGAGACCTTTATACAAATTAACGAGGCCGAAATCATTGTTCCCCCATTCTGGAAACCCTGCTTTCTGATCGTCTTTATTTCCCAAGGAGGTTCTTTCATCATCAATTTGCTCATACGGTGTCATCAGCTTATATTTCAAGCCTGCCATGGCGATCACCATTTTGTAGATTGATCCGGGGGCATATGTCGCGGATAAGGCCCGATTGAAGGCAGCTGCTGGCGCTATATCATTGGTGAAATACTTATCCGACACAGCTTGGGAAAAAGTGCCTGTCAATTCGTTGGGGTCCATGGCAGGGCGAGACACCATGGCCAGAATTTTGCCGGTCTTGACATCCATCACCACGGCCGCTCCGGAGTGAGCCTTTGGGTTTGTCTTTTGAATGCCTGCTATCACTTCATCCAAACTATCTTCCACTGCCTTTTGCAAGTCGGCATCAACCGTCAGTTGGACTGTCTTACCAGCTTGTGAAGCATTGATCACAGTTTTTGAAATAGGACGGGCGTTGTTATCGACTTCAACTTGTTGAACACCTTCGGTCCCTCGCAACCAGAAATCATACGATTTCTCAACTCCGACTTTGCCGATCATATCTCCCTGAGTGTAAGTAAAACCAGCTTTTTTCGCATCGGCATTCCCGTTAAACCTGTCAATCTCCTCAGACCCTATTTGTTGAACATATCCAAGAAGCTGACCTGCTACCACTGTTTCAGGATAAGAACGAACGGGTATGGCTTCTACACTCACGCCTGGAAGCTGTTCTTGATGCTCGGCGATACTGGCCTGAAGCTCTTCAGTTGCGTTTTCAAGGATTGTGACTGGCCGATACCGTTCCCACTGATGATTCTGGATATTGGCGAAGATGTCTTCGGTAATGGAGTCCACGGTTTGTTTTTGATTCGGCCAGTAGGGTTTTACGAGGGTCGCTAAGCGCCGGACGACATCTTTCCAATTACTGGTGTCGGCTAGTTGCAAATTCATCCAATCGAGATAGACCACGAACTCTGGAGTACTCGTCACTAAAATTTTCCCATTTTTATCGACGATATCTCCTCGTGTGGTCGGAACTTTCACGAGCTTCATGGAGTTCCCTTGGGCTTTGGCGGCAAAGTAGGCTCCTTGGGCAACCTGTAAATTCCAAAGGTTATAGCCCAGAAGAGAAAAAACTATAACCACTACAATACCCAATCCCATAATCCGTGTAATATATGGCTTACGCTCTCTCTCGTCCAAGTTATTGCCTCCTCGTTTATTTTTGGTTTAGACTTTTTTACAAGGCCGGGGACTTGCGTGACAACGCACCAGGTCCTACGACACAGAGCAAACTAACCGTGTCAGCTCTTGTCCTGGGGTAGCGGGGTTCCCGGCCAACGCGACGTCCTTGTCGCATGGCCGGCAGCTCACATCCTTGTTCGCTGCCCCGTTTCTGGGTCGCTTACACGGAAGTTTGCTAATCTGCTTTCGAAGAGACGTCGTGCTTGTGTCACGCAAGTCCCTGGCTTGGAACTAAGAACGCGAGACAGAGCAACGCAGAACCGAGACCAAGACAGTGAATGAAGACCAGGACGATTGCTTGTGACGTATCAAAATTGCGTTCCTGACCTGAGGGTCGCGATCACACGGCGAGAAGCCTTTGCGATCGTCGTAGCCAAACTCGGCTTTAAGCCCGCTTTCATCGGAAGGGCGGGGAACAGGACGTTCCCCGCCGGCCCTGAGACAAGGATGTCGAATGGCCGGGTACCCTTCCCTCATGCATTAAGGGCTTAAAGCCCTAGTTTGGCACGATGATGGCAGGGCCTGAACAAGTGTCTCGCGGACCCTCCCTAGTTTGGCACGACGCTCACATGGCTGAGGGGCGTGTCTCGCGGACCCGGGCTAACGTTCATACTTCGGTCTCAAGCGGAGCCATCCACTTACGAAGGACTTGTGAATAAAAGGATAGGTTAAGGGCACTAGAACTGTATTATAGATGGCTATGCCAAAGACCAAGTGTGTGATATCACTATATGCCCAGTGTATCCCTGCCCCTAGACTTAAAACGGCCACGATTGTTTGTCCCACCGCGGTCACCAAGAAAACCAGGAAGGTCGATAGAATGAGATTTTCTCTATACCAACGCTCGGCGAGCCAGTAGCTTATGTAAGCAACGACCGCAAGGGTGAGAGTATACATTCCTAAGTAGCGCCCTAAATATAAGTCCTGTAACAAACCCGCTCCCAACCCCCAATATATACTGGTAGAGAGACGATTGTGCATGGCGATATAGATGGTGAGTAACATGAGAAAATCAGGTTTTACCCCTGACCACGACCAAAAATGAAAGACCGTTCCCGGTAAAATGAGGCTCAGGAGAAACATGGCTGCGATCAAAACATAACGCATTTATTTCCCCCCCACCATTTTTACAATATAAACCTCTTCAATTGTATCAAAATTAACTAAAGGCTGAATATATGCAGTTTTGAGCAAGCCTGCTGAGTCGAGTTTAATATCAACGACTTTTCCGATGGGGATATCGTGGGGATAGACCCCTCCGATCCCCGCTGTCAGTACGAGATCTCCAGCGTTAACATTATCGTCTCTTTTAAAGAGCATTTGTAAATTCCCTTCAGAATTCAAACGAGACGTGCGCTCATAGGTTCCTTTGACAATTCCAAAGGTTCCATTGCCGGTGCTGCTGCGTACAAGTGCACTAACTTGTCCTTCTCCATCCAGGATTAGCAAGACTTCAGAGGTAGTTGGTGAGACGGAAATAACCTTTCCTATAAGTCCCAAAGCTCCGATGACCGGGTCATTGGCGGCAACGCCGTCCTTGCTGCCACGATTTAAGGTCAACGTTCGAGACCAAGAAGTAGGGTTGCGGTTAATAACAGAGGCGCCGACCTTTTCATACTTAGCGATGGTCGGGTTTCGGAACTGTCCCTCATCAAGCTCCTTATATCGCATACCGGCTAGAACTTCTTCTTTGAGCTTCAAATTATCGCCAGTTAACTGGTCTACTTTCTTGAGAAGGATAACATTTTGAAGTTGTACTTCTCGAAAGTCCCAAAGAACCTTCGTATTATCCCGAATTCCGTTGCCCACTTGAAGAATTGTTTTCTCAATCGGGCTTAACACGCCGTGTAATAAACCTCCGACGGGGTTAAGGAATTGGCTACCCAAGCCGGTCATCCGGATACTTATCAGCACGCCTAACAAAAGAAAGAAAACGAGAACCGCAATTCCCGTTAAATTAACTCTTTTCGCCAACCTAATTCCTCCCCGCTGTCCTTAATTCCTTTGCGAAGCGGCTATTCTACGCAGAATATCTGCATGTTCCAGTACAGTACCCGTCCCAATTACGACACAGGATAGTGGGTCCTCCGCCAAGTGAACCGCAATACTCGTTTCATCAGAGATCAGTCTGTCTAGATTGCGGAGTAAAGAACCTCCACCGGCCATCATAATGCCTCGATCCATGATATCTGAGGATAATTCCGGAGGTGTTTTTTCTAAACAGGATTTCACTGCATCGACGATTGCCATGACGGGTTCTTGCAGAGCTTCTTGAATTTCTTCTGAGGTCACTTCGACAGTTTTAGGTAGACCGGTTAATAGGTCCCGTCCCCGTACTGTGAACATCCCCGGTTCCGCCTTGTAGGCATACCCGATTTCGATTTTAAGGGCTTCCGCCGTTCTATAACCAATCATTAAATTATAACGTCTCTTAATATGAGCGACAATTGAATCATCCATTTCATCACCGGCCACACGAATGGAACGACTTGTCACGATTCCACCCAAGGAAATAACGGCGACTTCCGTTGTGCCGCCCCCAACGTCTACGATCATATTGCCCGTTGGCTCACTCACAGGAAGTCCTGCGCCAATGGCTGCTGCCATAGGTTCTTCCAAGATTATGGGGTCTTTCGCACCCGCTGCGATCGCGGCTTCTTTAACGGCCCGTTCCTCGACTGGGGTAACCCCGGAAGGTACACAAATAACCACACGTGGGCGTATAAAAGGATGATCTGTCCCAAGTGCTCGACTAATAAAATATTTCAACATTTTTTGAGTGACGTTAAAATCTGAAATAACGCCGTCTTTTAGAGGCCGAATCGCTATGATGTTCGCAGGTGTCCGCCCGATCATTTCCTTGGCCTTGTCACCGACGGCCAAAACAGTCTTATTCGTTATGTCCATTGCCACCACGGATGGTTCTCGTACGACAATTCCTTTTCCCTTGACGTGAACCAACGTATTGGCCGTTCCTAAATCTATCCCTAAGTCCTTGCTGAATAAACTAAAATTAAATATGCTCATTTGAAACCCCTCCAGTCGTATATTCGTAGTTCGTTATTTACCGTTTATAGTTCGCAGTTCTCGGTTCATAATTCGCAGTTTGATTCCGATCCAACCTAGTTCTCGCCATCGAGACGATGGAAATTCACGCATCACGTATCCTGTCAGTCTAATGGTTTTAGTATACCCGTTTTCGCAGTTCGTATTTGTGATTCGTCACAGAACGCCGCGTTCTTTCAGACTGATAAACCGATTATCCCCTATAATAACGTGATCAAGTACCTCGATGCCAAGAATATTACCTCCGTCTGCCAGGCGACGGGTGACTGCTATATCTTCCTGGCTGGGGGTTGGATCCCCGCTGGGATGATTGTGTACTAAAATTATGGCGTTTGAGTTGCGCCGTATTGCTTCTTTAAAACACTCCCGTGGATGAACCAAGGATGAATTCAGTGAACCTATCGAGACTGGGCTGATACCCAGAACATGATTCTTGGTGGAAAGTGACACGACCCGGAAATGTTCTCGATCAAGGAAACGCATTTCTTCCATGACAATGTGTGCTAAATCCTGGGGAGAATTGATGACAGGTCTGGACATGGGGTCAGCAGAAACTGAACGCCGCCCTAATTCCAACGCCGCCTTCACTTCGGCTGATTTTGCTTTCCCTAAGCCATGTATTTGGGTTAATTCATGAACGGTTAGCTTCCCTAACCCAGAAAGTCCACCTACGCTTACCAATATGCGTTCCGCAAGGTCTAAAACGTTCTCACCTTTGAGTCCTGTGCGGAGTAAAATTGCTAAGATTTCTCGGTTGGTTAGGGCTTCGGGGCCAAATTGATACAAGCGCTCACGTGGTAGCAAGTCCTCGGGTAAATCCTTCAAACGTCGATAATCCATCATCCACCTCGCGTGAAGCGATATTTGTCTGCTAAATCCCCCACGCCCTAAGATATTCCGAGAGGTATTCCATGGGTAAGCCAATGACATTTGTTAGTGATCCCTCGAAGGACTCGACAAATTTCCTTGCTTCCCCTTGAATCCCGTACGCTCCAGCCTTGTCCATTGCTTCTCCACTGGCCACATACGCCTTTATGTCTTCCACTGCGAGTGGATGAAAACGCACGACTGTTTCGACCACTTCTGAAACGATTGTTCCTGAACCTGACACCAGCGCCACGCCCGTTAAAACGACGTGGGTCCGACCACTCAAGCTTTGTAGCATTTCCTCTGCTTCCGCTTGTGTTTCGGGTTTCCCTAGTATGCGGGTGTCGAGTACCACCATGGTGTCCGCCCCCATTATGACGTCCTGAATGTCTCCCCCTTGCTCTAACCAATGGGTTAAACCTGCTTGGGCTTTACGTAGAGCTAAGGCTCTAGCCCCAGTCTTCGGCCCCATCCTTTCCGGCAACTCTTCTGAAACAGAAGCCTTGACAACTTTAAAGGAGTAGCCTCCCTGGCGAAGTAGCATAGCTCTCCGTGGAGATGATGAAGCAAGAACGAGCATATTACACCCTCTTAGACATGATATATCCCCCGAGTGCTCCCAAAATCGTCGCGATCGTTATACTCACGCGAAGACCGAAGGAAAGCGAGAGAAAAAAGAAATCCAAGTAAGTATGGGAGGGTATGTCGATGACGGCAGGACGCAAAAACGGCGCAAATATACCGTATTTTTCTAAGCCAAATCCAACTAAAGTCCCAAGCGCAGCACCGATCATAATGAGCAACACGGTTCTTCCTGTTCTTGAGGGATTTCGCCCCACAGCCATTGCTTTTTCCCCTTCCATTCCTGATAATTAGTGTTGAACCCACGGACCCTACTATGATCACATATTAGTGTAGCATTTTACCCAATACTACGCAAGGTCGACAGGATTGTATTTGTTTCGGGGACTTGTGCCACCGCTCTCGGTCATACGACGCAGAGGAACTTGCGTTACAACACTCACTTGCTTGCTCTCGCAGATCAAACTAAGACTCAAGAGCTTGCTTATGGGAGGGCGGGGTGCCTGCCAGACTAATCAGGCCATCCGCTGGACAAGGACGTCCGAGTGTCACCGGAGCCAAGGATGGCGTGAGGGGACCTTGGCTCGGTTGGCAGCGGTGTACGTCCTTGTACACCGCCCCGCCGTATGAAAGCGCTCTCGAGTCAAGTTTGATACGCTGCTCATTCAAAGAAGTTCCCTTTTGTAAGCGCGAAGTTCCAGGCTTAGAGCGAGGGTGACAACGACGCTATGGCCGGCAGATCACATCACGTTCACTGCCCCGTTTCTGCGGTCGCTTCCACGAAGTTTGCTAGGCTGCTTTCGTAAAGACGTCGCGCTAGTGTCACGCAAGTCCCTGGCTTATTCATCCTCAACAAATCTAGCGACTACGGCACCACACTTCTTGCACTTGCCTTTCAAAGCAATACCGAAGCGATCGTCATGCAGAGAATAATTTACCATCGTAGTCACCCCGCATTTTGAACAGAAAACATTAGCAATAATCTTTTGCTGCATTTCTAGCGGCACTGTTGCCCATTTCTTTAACGCTTTAATGTCTGTAACAGTATCACTACGCCTTGCATTGTGGTAGTCAACCACCTCTTTGATTACATCAATCAAAACCTCAACTGCCTCATTCGCGCTATATTTCACCCTCGCAACACTTTTGCCAAGCGATACCCCTGGTAGCGAATCCTTGATAAGCGACAACACTCGCACGTCATCCGTATAAAATGAAAAGTAACTTTTCTGCGCAGCAAAGGCAACGTAAAAGCCATCCCCTTGATATATCGGCATTTTGTGGTCAAAGGTTTCTGATATTTGTGGGTATATCTCCCGCATGAATGAAACAAGGGCTGTAAGCCACTCGATTTTAGCTCCATGAAAAGAGCTTATATATTCATCAACTTTGTTCATAATAAATCTTCTTTCTAAATATCTAATGTTTCAATAATACACTTCTTATTCTATGATAGCATAGTCTCTTGCAACTCGGTCGATAATTTCCTTGATTAATTATGTGCTCCCTTTTAACCATCTCATTTGCAAAATCGTTGTCGAGCCAAGGTTCGTGGCTCCCAGATGACAATAATGATGACGGCCACGAAAGCAAAGATTGTACCAGAGATACGTGGATCGTAGTAAGATCCGTTGATAGGGAACAGTTGCCAGGTGACGTTGAACATCATGTGGAAAAGTGCCACGGCGAAGACGCTTTTAATACATGGCTTAGACAAAAAAATGTTTAGAGCTGCCTAATATTTTCTATAGCTGTAACTATGGATTTTCGGCAACAAATAATGTAGATCGGAAATTCATCACGCTACCTATAGAGGTGGGAGAATTCTTTCCGACCGTCGGTTAAAAGGAAATTAGTAGGGATATGATTCTATTGACCTTACTGGAAATATAAAAAGCCAGAAAGACCTTTGTTCCAAAAAGGCTCATCTAGCTTCGTCTGTGCTGTATCGCTATTCTGTTTTAATTTTTATTGTTGTTGTGTTGAGCTTTAGTGGTTGCTTTTGGTTCAGTTATTTTAAGGCTTTAAGTTTTACGATATCGCTCCAATTATCGGCTGTGACTAATTCAACCTTCGATAAATTCTTTCTTATCGATTTTACTTCTCCACTTATTTCCGCTATATCAAGTGTCATTTTATCGTGCTCGGCTTTATTGATCTGCGCTAGATGTTCTAACGCCTTCAATATTTGTGTATTCTCATGAACTTGACTTGATAACGTATCAAATTTTTGATTCAAACTTTGTGTTGATTTATCAATTTTTTGATCGAGACTTTCTATTGATATATCAATTTTCCTATCGAGACCTTCTATCGATTTATCAATTTTCCTATCGAGACCTTCTATCGATTTATCAATTTTTAAGTTTAAACCATTTATCGACTTATCAATTTTTTGATTAAGAGCTTCTATTGCTTGAAGAATTTTATCCTCCATATTCTATCACTCCTTTTCAACTTTGTTGGTTTAAATTATATCATAGACAATCATTGAAATCATCTGTTTAATTTCAAATTATTAGCAATTACTTCTTGAACTATAAGGAACCTCTTGCTTCATCTTGTAAACCTTAATTATTAGCGTCTTTTTAAGCCTGAGGCATTGTACCACCTTCAAGAAAAAAGGCCCCACCTTTCGATGAGAGCTTAATGCGTAGGACGCCTTTCGTCTTACCTTCTTAACAGAGCGGCGCCTGCGATACCTGGATTGGTCATTTCGTAGGGGTTTAGGATCACCGCGAGTTCTTCTTTCGTTAGGACGCATTTTTCTACACAAATATCTCGGACTGGTCGGCCACATATGATCGCCTCTTTGGCTACGTTGGTGGCTACGTCGTAACCTACGTGGGGGTTAATCGCGGTTATGATGCCGACGCTGTTTTCCACCATTTCGCGGCAACGTTCGACGTTCGCGGTGATGCCTACGATACAACGATCCCGGAAGACACGTGATACGTTGCGCAGGATGTCCAAGGATTGAAGTAAATTAAAGACGACAACAGGTTCCATGACATTGAGTTCGAGTTGTCCTGCCCCGCACGCCAAAGCGATCGTAAAATCGTTTCCCTGAACCTGAAAGGCGACTTGATTGACAACTTCTGCCATCACTGGGTTAACTTTTCCTGGCATGATGGAGGAGCCTGGTTGCATCGGTGGTAAATTTATTTCATTTAAACCGGTCCGCGGGCCAGAGGCCATCAGACGCAGATCATTGGCTATTTTAGAAAGATTGACGGCTAGGGTTCGTAGCGTACCGGAAACTTCCATGAACGCATCTGTGTTCTGAGTCCCATCCACTAGATTATCGACTAGTTGCATGGGTAATTGTGTCCACTCGCGCAAGCGCTGTGTCACTTGTTTGATGTACTCTGGATCAGCATTTAACCCAGTGCCAACGGCCGTCGCTCCCATATTCATGAATTCCAGAGATTTTATTGCCTGTTGGATTCTCTTATGGTCACGTCCTAGCATGAGCGCATAGGCTGCAAATTCTTGTCCTAGACGGATTGGGACGGCGTCTTGCAAATGTGTCCTCCCCATTTTAATGACACCGTCAAACTCCTGCGCCTTATCCTCGAAGGCTTGACGTAATAGTTCAAGTGTGTCGAGCAAGTCATGAGCTACATTCAAGCTCGCAACGCGGATTGCGGTGGGGAAAACATCGTTGGTGCTTTGGGCCATGTTCACATGTGTATTCGGATGTACTTTAAAATACTCGCCTTTTTTCCCACCAAGGCGTTCAATGGCGCGGTTCGCAATGACTTCATTAGTGTTCATATTCATGGAGGTCCCTGCCCCACCTTGAATCACATCGACCACAAATTGGTCGTGCAGCTTTCCCTCTATTAACTCTCTAGACGCTTCGACAATCGCTTTTCCTATGGTGGGACTTAAAGAACCAATCGACATATTGGCTTCGGCTGCTGCACCTTTAACCATACCCATAGCTCTGATTAATTCTCTATGGGGGTTATATCCTGTCATCGGAAAGTTCTCTGTAGCACGTACTGTTTGAATTCCATAGTACACATCATCAGGAACTTCGTGAATGCCTATTAAATCCTTTTCTTGTCGCATAATCTTCTCTCTCCGTTCTTTTGTATATTGTATACATTATACAATGGCTTGGAGCACCTGTCGATAGGGAACTTACGTGACAACGCTCACTTGTTTGCTATCGCAGTTCGGGGACTTGCGTGACAACGCTCTCCCTCCTACGACACAGAGCGAACTAGCCATGTAAGCTCTTGTCTATGGGTGGCGGGGTTCCCGGCCAACGCGACGTCCTTGTCGCATGGCCGGCAGCTCACATCCTTGTTCACTGCCCCGTTTCTGGGTCGCTTACATGGAGTTCGCTAGGCTGCTTACGTAGAGACGTCGTGCTTATGTCACGCAAGTCCCGGGCTGGGGGTCTGGGGGTCACTAGAGTTTAATGATGAAAGGGCTCCTTGTATACCGCCCCGCCCCGCCACGCCGGCAAAGCACTCTTGAGTCAAGTTTGTTACGCTGTTCATTCAAAGAAGTCCCTTTTGTAAGGGCGTAGTTCTGGGCAACTCACAGCTTTTCGGCTCCTTTTCGTCTTCTTACTAGCCCAGGAGGGTCGACAATCACACGGCGAGAAGCCTTTGCAGTCGTCGTAGCCAAACTCGGCTTTAACCCGCTTTCATGGAAGGGAGGGAAACAGGACGTTTCCCTCCGGCCCCTGAGACAAGGATGTCGAATTTGCCGTGTACCCTGCTCTCATGCATTTACGGGTTAAAGCCCTAGTTTGTCACGATGAACGCATGGCCGAGGAGCGTGTCTCGCGAAGCCTCTTACTTTCGAAGCGCTAAACTTTTGGCAATCACCGATTGCACTACGGGAGCACATCAGAGACCTGCAGGGTTCTTGGTGATGCATTCACACCCTGTATTTGCGCCGGTGTGTCTTTTGATATCATCGATCGTTGAACAACACTGGGCCTCTGCGACGTGGTAAAGAATCTCTTCTTCCATAACGTTGGCACAATAGCAAATAGGTATGGGAGAAGAAATATTATCTTTAAACCAAAGCTTGTTGATTAACTGCTCTTGGCGAATTACCTGCCCGTTTGGAGAATAATAACCACCTTCACACGCTGGGGTGAGACATATGAAAAACTGTTCTCCCTCAAGGCTGATATCATTTCTATTTTTCGTCTGATACTCTACGGTTATTTCTTTTACCTTTTGACCTATGTTGCCACAGATAGGACATGTATTTTCTAGGTTTAGGTTTAGCTTTAGGTTAAGCTCTAACAACTTTTCACCTTCTTCCTATGTTTTCTAACGAAAATAGAATGTTCATCCGCCCTGGGAATTGCGCATTTTGCTATTTGGTCATTAGTGTTCCCAAAAAATTATTTTTCATTTTACGCTGCAGTGTCTCATTCATGACCAATAGTCTAATTGTATTATCTATTGCGTTGCAAGACGACGATTAACAGAAAAAGGCTACCACTTCATCAAGTATTGAATAAAGTGGTAGCTCCCCTATTGCTACTAATAACCACCGCAAATAAATCGACGCTTGGACAATATAGACTCATTACAGCCGTTTAGGCGGTTCGGTTCGGTTCTATCTACTCAAGTATTCACGTTTCGTTTCATTTAGGAATTGGCGGGGTGAGTGGAGGGTGAAACTGGAACTGTCTTGTGTACCGTATCTCTATAAATCGTCCAATTAAGCGCATCGAGCAAGGCTTGGGCGCTGGCTTTTAAGATATTCTTGGAGACCCCGATGGTACCCCAAACTTCTTGATCCAGGCGAGTATCGATAATGACGCGTACTATGGCTTCGGTTCCGCGTGCGCCGTCGATCACTCTCACTTTATAATTCACGAGCTCACTTTTTTCTAAAATTGGGAAGAAACCTATGAGGGCCTGTCGTAGCGCCGTATCTAAAGCATTCACGGGGCCATTTCCTTCTGAGGCAATTTGGACTGTTTCTAGGCCAACTTTGACTTTGACGACGGCGACAGAATCGAGTTCTCCTCGCAAGGGATCACTCCAGACATGATAATCTAAGACTTCGAAGGGCGGGGTGGTTAACTCCCCAAGTATCCTTAGAAGTAGGAGATCGAGGCTTCCTTCCGCTGCTTCGTATTGAAATCCACTATGCTCAAGCTCTTTGATCTCGATCATTGCCTTCTCAACGCGTGGGTCGTCTTTACGAATTAACGGGTCAAAGCGGCGCATGCGATCTAGAATATTAGCCTTACCAGCTTGATCTGACATTAAGATACGTCGTTCATTGCCGACGCCTGCTGGATCCATGTGTTCGAAGGTCCGCTGATTTTTGAGGATGGCATCCACATGCATTCCTGCTTTATGGGCGAAGGCACTACGCCCTACGTACGGTTGCTTCTCATCGAAGGGTGCGTTAGACAGCTCGGCCACGAAGCGAGAAAAGGAGGTTATTTTCAAGAGGGCTGACTCTGAAACGAGCGCATAGTCGCCTTTAAGCTGGAGCAAGGGAATGAGGGTACTTAAATTGGCATTGCCACATCGTTCCCCAAACCCATTCCAGGTCCCTTGAATTTGAGTTGCCCCAGCTTCAACGGCTGCTAGCGTATTGGCAACCGCTAGGCCACCATCATTGTGGACGTGAATTCCTAGCTCTGAGAGTGAAAATTTGCCCATCGCAGTCTTCACCCCGTGGACTATTTCCCCCGGCAAACTGCCTCCATTGGTATCACATAAAATAGCGATTTTCGCGCCAGCATCAAGGGCTGTCACGATACTCTTCAGTGCATAGTCCGGATTTTCCTTGAAGCCATCGAAATAATGTTCGGCATCAAAGAACACTTCCCGGCCGTGTTGAACTAAAAACGACACTGACTCTCGAATTAAACGCAGATTTTCCTCTAACGTCGTTCGCAAGACATCCCTGACATGAAGATCCCAGGCCTTCCCGAAAATCGTAATGGTTTCCGCCCCTGAAGCCAAGAGTTTTAATAATATCTGGCTATTTTCTGGAGACTCATTCACTTTGCACGTGCTACCAAAAGCGGCAAGGCGCGCATGGGGAAGCTGTATGTGTTGAGCTTGTTGGAACAAATCCTCATCCCGTGGGTTGGCACCTGGCCAACCGGCTTCCACAAAAAGATTGCCCATTTCTTCAATTCGTGTGATGTAACTTAGTTTATCTTGCGTTGAAAAATGAATCCCTTCTCCCTGGGCTCCATCTCGCAACGTCGTGTCGTATACCGTAATTATCTTCTTACCCTGGATTTGATTCATTTTTCTCCCCCTCTTTCCTTGAAAAACGCCCATCAAAAAACCATCAAAAAACCCGTGACAAGTTCCTATTAAGAACTTGCCACGGGGCTTTTTTCCCACACGGTGTAGTTGGCACCTTCCAACCTGTGTCGCTCGGTCCAGACCCTTTCGGCGGAACCCTAGACACACTTCTTATGGTGCTATTATATGACACATACCCTTTTATGTACAACAGTTACTAAAACCTTTGCGCACCAACATTAAAAGTTAACACTTCTAGGTTGACTGCCAGGTCCACATTTCGGAGTTCGATCTGTGCTGGGACATTCAAGACAACCGGTGCAAAGTTCAAGATGGCTTTTACTCCGATTTTAATTAAATGATCAACGATCTCTTGAGCCGCTGCCGCTGGCACAGCTACAATACCAATTTGAGTTTGGTTCTGTTTCCCAACTTCTTCTAGTTGATCAAGCGGTAGTACTTTCACGTCGCCAATCATAGTTCCCACTTTTGCGGGGTCTGAGTCAAAAACACTGGTGATGATAAAACCGCGCTCTCTAAATCCTTTATAGGTACTTAGGGCCAAACCTAGGTTTCCAGCGCCCACCAAGCAGACACTCCAATCAACGCTTAAACCAAGAATCCTCAGAATATGTTGACGAAGATCTTTGACATTATAGCCAACGCCCCGTGTGCCAAACTCTCCAAAATAAGCTAAATCTTTACGCACTTGTGCAGGACTAACGCCCACTCCTTCAGCAATATCTCCTGAGGACGTGGTTATTATCCCTTTTCGGTCCACGTCAGTTAGGTGGCGTGAATAGACTGAAAGTCGAATAATAGTCGCTTCCGGAATTTTTAAAGTTTTCAAATGGACCCCTCATTTCAGCTGATATTTATGTTAGTTTAAAATTAATGACAATTCAGACAGCAAGTTAATTATAGCACTAAGTAAGAAAAATGCAATTTTTGCATGGGCACCTGCTTTCCCCCACTTATTGTATTATTTACCAGAAAGTTTATTTATAACCCTCTGTGCCTCAAAATATAAGGATAATGCCACGACCTTTTGGTCTACGATGGTGGTTTCTTCACGAACTTTATTAAACACTTGATGAAGTTCTTCCAAGAGTGTTGGCGGATGCTCCCCTGCCAAGGTATTCCAGACCTGATTTTCTTTCACCAGCGCTTCGGGGGTCAGCCCCACTTGGAGTATGGTGTTAACGTTGGTTAAGAGTTCTACTGTGAGTTGTGCGCCATTTCCGGTGACACGAAATGACCGCTCTGGGAGCGCGAATTGTTTGGTCATCGTGGGAATTCCTTTATCCGCTAGGGTTTGTTTTAAGACTTTAAGATCCTCTGCAGAATGACCTAAGCCAATCCCTACTGTCCAAGGATTGGCGCTAATGACTTCTGCCTTAAGATTCAACACCGTCAGTTGCTCTTTCTTCAACTGAGCGTTCTTGTCGCTTTCAAAAACCCCGACTTGGCAGGTCCAAAACTTCGCTTCAGCAAGCGTTAGGACAGTGTCTGTCAGCGTATTAGGGTCTGGGCTAACCGGTTGCACGGCCGTTGTCTTAGCACTAGATTGCCCTATACGTTCTATGAACATTTTACCCACACCCCAGGTCAATAAACCGATTGCCATTACCCCCAGGATTAATATAATGACAGCTCTAGTTCGCTTTAAAAGACTCATGTCCCCATTCCCCTTTCACGCCTCTTTGGACAACCCTTTTACAGGAAAGATATGTGGGGAAGGGAGGAAATAGACCTTAGTACGAACTCTATAAGGCTTTCGACAACAAGGTGTAAAAGAGTGCTGCCAAAAGGGAGGTTGTGGGAATAGTCACAACCCAAGCGACGAGCATTTGCTTAGCCACTCCCCAGCGCACTGCGGAAACCCGCTTGGCGCTCCCAACGCCCATGATGGAGCCTGACACGACGTGGGTCGTGGACACAGGGAGATGGAGACCGGGAAATACTGTCGCTGTCCAGATTACAATTGAGGAACTCAAGTCTGCTGCAAACCCGTTAATTGGTTCCAGTTTAAAGATTTTTCCTCCCATGGTATGAATGATTTTCCACCCTCCCACAGCGGTACCCGCGG
>DASRMG010000114.1:0-13765 GCA_035648035.1 Desulfosporosinus sp.
TCTGATGATATTCGGGGGGAGATAGAGATTGTATATGGCAGTGATCAGCCGTCCTATTGCCGGAAAAAGCCTGCATATTGGCCGCATGATAAGAGAAAAGTGATTCTAGTGGACGGAATTGACCAGAATACAGATATCGAAGTATTGCGAGCCTTTTTGTATGTTGCATGTTTAAACGGCGGATATGACCGGGACATACCAGAGGATAAAATACCTGAAGGATCAGGCTTCGTTTTTTTGGCCAGTGATGATTTTCCCTTTGAAAGGTTTGCATCTATCACTGAATATTGGTATGAAGAAGCCAGAATTTTTGAAGTTAAGGACGTGGAGACCGTGCCTCGGACCCAAGAAAAGTTTGAAAGAGGAATATCAAAGCTGTTCATCGATGCGTTAGAGAACGATAAAGGACTGGGGCTTGATCGAATATTGAAATTAGTTAAGCGTGATTCAACTTTGTGTTTAGAAATCAGAAAAGATTACATAAACATTTACTATCGTGGTGGGAATCTGATGAAGATTTCGGAAGATAGGGGACGATTTGCCGCGCATTTTGACGCAAAATATATTACCGATAATTTATTAAAGAAACTACCTCCTTCTGTTCTATCTACCGATGAAGATGTTACGGAATGGCTTGTTGCAATACCTCTTCTAAAGCACGAAATGGATTTGTGGTTTGGACAAAATCCTAAAAATGAAAGAGAATTTCAACAGTTGATGGTTCGCGAAAACAATTTCAAAGGTGCTGGGAAGGGAACTGACTACTTTATCTGCGACATTGAGTATACCTTTTCAATGGGGCGGTTTGATTTAATAGCGGCATATTGGCCGTCATCCGGCGCGGAGCGTAAGAATAATATAAATGTTGGATTGGCCATAATTGAGATGAAATATATGGACGGGGCGTTGACGGCAAAAGCCGGTATCCGAAAGCATATTGTAGATATGAAGAACTATCTTGACCCTGTCCGGAAAAATCTGGCGTTATTAAAAGATGAAATGAAAAGGGTCTTCAACCAGAAGCAAGCACTGAAGTTAATTGATAATCAGAAACATATCGAAAAATTTAACGGCCTAAAACCTGAATACATTTTTGTGTTTGCTAACCATGACCCAGATTCAAAAATATTATACAATGAACTTCAAGAAGTAAAGGCTATCGCCAATGATCTGCCATTTGAGCTGAAATTTGCCACAAGCAACTTCATGGGTTACGGGTTATATACACAAAATATTTATGGGTTAGACGACTTTATGAAGTGCTTTTGCAAACAAATATATTCCAAAGCCCCAGGAGAAATCGGATGCTAGAAAGGCTGTCCATACGTGAAGCTGAATAGGATTATTCCTATTCATACGTTGTCTCTCAAACAATATCTGTAAACAGGTTAAAGCAACCTAGGACCTATCACGCAGAGGGAGATGACTCGCTTGGTAACTAAGATTTGTAGGAGGGCAAGGTATGGAGTATTCAATAGAATTAATCGAATTTATTGTGTGGCTGGAAAAACACCCTGATTTATGCCAGGAACAATTTAGAGGTACGGCTATAACACAGTATTTAAGAGGCCATTATGAATGGTATGCCGCTATTTTGTGGGATATGGGGGCTGAATGTTTTCCAGATGACCGTGATATGGATACGGAATTCACTCAGAGGTTGTATTTATTATATGAAATGTTCAAAAGTGGAGAAATATATCATCGTGCAGAATAAGCCAATATTAAATTTAGGGGAGGTGATTCTTCTGTTATATATAAACATAGAAAATGTAGACCAAATGTATGAGGATTTAAAAAGGATGGTTGTAAAAAGAAAACTTGAGTTTAATGCGTTCACCGAGTTCCTAGAAAAAGAGACAACTTGGTTGATTTCACCAGCCAGTACTAAATATCATTTAGCAGTAGAAAAAGGGTTGCTAATTCATTCAGTGGGAGTTACTTATAATTTAATTGAGATTAAAAGGGTTATGTTGCCACAGATAGACGATGAAGTGTGTATTATTATCGGCTTATTTCATGATGTTGGAAAACTCGGAATGCCTAATAAACCTCTATATCTCAAAAATGAAAGTGGTTATCATTATAATCCGGATTCGGTGTCGATGGGACTAGCCGTTAGGAGTCTATATCTAATTTCACAATTTCTAAAGTTGACGGATGATGAGGCACAAGCTATAGCGTACCACGATGGTCAATATATAGATGAAAATAAGATTGTTGCGCATCGAGAGAGCCCATTAACTTTACTAGTTCATTATGCGGATTATTGGACGGCTCATGTATACGAAGATGACAGCATGAGAAAAAAGATAATCGAAGAAGATTCTTGGAGCGTTCTTCAGAATAGGGGAGAAAGAATACCTGGATAATTTATTGTTGAGGGAAAAGTAAATAAAGAAAGCTTGCGGGCATCCGCCTAATATTATCTATCCACTTCAAAGGAGAGGACTGGAATGCTGATCGGCGTAATAAAGAAAGGCATGTGAAGATGAGCTATCGTGATACACAAAAAAAGTACCAGATCTTGATGAAAGACCACTTTTTTAGTCAAGAGGCTCTGAGAGAGGGCCTATATAACAACAAACCCAGAGCATTTTGCCTACATGAAGATTTCAAAGTGGAGAATCTATATGAATCTATTCGTCAACCGGCGCTTGATTATTTCTCGAAATATAGTATACGTTGGCACGATAATGATAAGCTGAAAGTAAAGCCCAGCAATCATTTATGTGACTCACAGGTTTGTTGTCTAAATTTCCTTTTTCCGTTGAGATACGATTCGGAGGCTGTGGCTAAGCTCCTTAAGCCTGTTTTTCCAACACTTGTAAAAGTTTTGCCGATGGAGGATGAAGGAGAATACATTTCCTTTGAGTGGAATGGGCTTACAAATTACCTTCATGAAAAAACTATGTACGGTCAGCGTCCGCGGGGTGAGTTTTCGACTAGCGCAGATGCTGCGGTTATGTTTGAGCATAAAGATGGTACACGTCAGATTGTTCTGATTGAGTGGAAGTACACGGAGTCCTATAAGAGTCAATCCAAGAAAATATCCCCTTATGGAACGGACCGATCAATTTTATATGCACCCTTTTATGAGGACCGATGCAGCCCAATTGCAAGTCAGGTGATTCCAAGCTTTGATGATCTGTTTTTTGATCCCTTTGATCAGTTAATGCGTCAACAATTATTGGCGCATGAGATGGAGAAGGCAAAGGAATTGGGAGCATCTATTGTCACAGTTCTACATATTGCACCGAAGAGTAACCGGGACTTTTACACCATTACCTCTCCAGGGCTTATCGGAT
Organism: Desulfosporosinus sp.; assembly: GCA_035648035.1. Lineage (GTDB taxonomy): Bacteria > Bacillota > Desulfitobacteriia > Desulfitobacteriales > Desulfitobacteriaceae > Desulfosporosinus. The sequence goes on from DASRMG010000114.1 coordinate 3,309, forward strand.
TATCTAAGGGCACTGCGACAAAGACTTGGGAAAGCTTTGTTAAAGGAAATAGATTTTTAAGTGTGTATACGGAAGAGCTTTTTGGACAATTTCCTTTAGATCGTTTCCCAGGTCTTGGAGAATGGTGGCATTATATTAATGTCAGATACTTGTTGGGTATGGCTGAATGAATTGCTTGGGATTCCTGGATGCGCTGCGGGTTGAAAGTGTACCCTGCTTTATTTGCTCTATTTCTAGCTTGGACTATACCGCAGCATACAAAAAAGGCTTAGGTGCAGGGCAAAATAAAATGCGAATAAAGCTTTAGCCATAGATTAGGAGGGAGGGGTGATTACAATAAGTAATGTTCAAACGTTTAACGAATTAATACAGTTGCAGCAACTATGGCTGGATCAGGAGGGAATAGGCGACGAAAGACTCTGGAATGAAGAAGGAGAAAGGTTACATAGAAAGCTTCTCGAATATGAACCAAATAATATTGAGTACAAACATTATCTCGCTAAAGCTTTAGTATATCGAGCGTATACAAAAAAGAGTGTGCACATGAATTATCCAGAAGCCAGAAATTTGCTAGAGGAATCGTTAAACCTAGAACCAAGCAATCTAAGAAGCCAATATTATCTAGGTATAATTGCCGCAATAGAGAAACAATGGGGCCGAGCTTATGACTATATTAATTTTGAAATAGATAGATCGATTTTAACACGGGATGAAAAAATAAGAGCGTATTGTGTACAAGCGGTATGTTACAGTAAGTCCGGTAATATATCTACGGCTATTCAAGCATTGCAACATGCTGAAATGTTAAGCGAAAATATCTCTTATGTTGAAATAATAACTGCTGAAGTTATGGTTAGCGAGCAGGCGGCTAGGCTCGCTCACCATAATAAGCGACGGAATGATTCAACCGACGGAACGACAAGGCACGAAGGGCCTAGGATTAGCCGCTATTTTGAAGAAAGCCAATTAGTAGTTATTACTGAAGATGCTCGTAAGGTTATTACGGAGTTTGAAGCAGATCAATTATATGAATCAAGTGAACGGAGCGTGATCTTGGATCTTAGACCGGAATTCTCATGTTCATATACTCACCCATTACGCCCTCATTCGAGTCGCTTTACTGTCTCACCATCAGAGGATAATGTTCAACTTCAATCAAAAGAGGCAGAACTATTAGCTTTTTTGATGGTGAATAAAAAAGCAGTGTCAAGCAATTTTATTAGAGAAAACTTGTGGCCGGAATCAAAAAATAATGATCTCATTAAGAAATATATTTCAATAATTCGCGGTAAGTTGCAAAAATATTATAAAGAAAACATCAAGACTGTATTAGAGACTGGTTCAGAGGGCTATATTTGGAGAGATAATCGTTCATTCAATATAATAACGATTGCTGGACTATATCGTCATTTGAAATAAATCTAATCAAGATACTCGAAGGACCGGTTACTAAGTGGTAACCGGTCCTGTTGTATTCTATAGATAGAACAAGGGGGTTAGATGAGAAAAAGGAGCGAAGACAATTGACTAAGATTGATCAATTTAGGAATGACATGGACTTATACTTTCTCGAATATGGATGGATCAGTCAATTCTACTTGGAAAAGTACACCGAGAAAATACAGTTGTCTAGCTTTCATGACGCTCTCAAAGCTGCAAGTCAAATCTTAGAAAAACCAGAATTGTTTCATAGAGAGGCTCAAGAAATAGTAATTCAGGAAGTATGCGACAGCGTGGCATACGCAGTTGAAAAGTTAGTTATCTCGGTTTGCAGCGATAAGAACATCAATGTGCAAATAGCAAGGAACACGAAGAAGTTCATTGGACACAAATTGGTTAAGAAAACGGACTTAGTCCTAATGCTGAGGGAGGAGTGGAATTTCGAGATTGATGTAAGACACTGGAACTTCGAGTATACAATCGAAGTTCCAGCGAAAGACATGGATCGCTCGAAGGTTTTATCTGATGTATTGGAGTACATTGTCCAACAGGCAGAAGAGGCCTGTAGTCAGTTCGAGGGAAGTACCAAGAGAAAAGCAAGTAGAAAGCCACAAAGCTTTATCAATGGATATATAGTGGAACATGAAAAATGTGAGAGAATTCAAAATTAAGGAGTGATGAGATCATGTATACAACGCTCGATATCGATAAAGATGGGTTAAATTATGAGATTGACTTCAATTTGGAAGAAACGAAAGCACTCCGTTCTGAGTTAAGAGGAAAATTATTTACGATCGACGACATCCGTAGAGTCGCTTTGTGGAAACTAGATAGGGTTATTGAAATACCAGAAAACGTTCTGTCTAAGCTTACTGACCTAGTTTCCAGAAAAGACTTAGAATTTGACGATCCCATATGCAAAGAAGTGTTTGAGTTGTTAATAGGAGTTCAGTGCCGTGGTATGCGTGCACCCATGGCAAGTACCATCCTAAAATTTTTAAGATCTGATGTTTTTCCGATAATCGATGTGCGTGCCTACCGAGTCCTTTATGGAGTAAAGCCACCTAACAAGCTGATGTTTGATACCTATCTGGACTATGTGGAAAAAATCTATGATATAAGAGACAAATTTAAACTAAACCTATACGAAGTCGACGAGCAATTGTATTGTTTTGACAAGAAGAATAACGGTAAGATCTGAAATTCGTTACAAATTAGTATTGGGGGTAGGAAATATGACTAAAGAGAATGAAGGCAAAAGGGCTTATTTCCCTGAATTGCCATTCAGACATCGTGCTCATCTTATTAGAGTCATGCACAATCATGTAAACTTTGAAAAGTATCCAGAGTTGTTCGAGATTTTTCAGTTATTATCGAGTAATGGGCAAAAATTGGCGGCCCCATCAGTTTCACCTTCAACCTATCTAATTGGGCCAGTTGCCGAGCTTTCGCGACATGCAGATCGTGCACCAGCATCATCCGGTCATGCAGAAACTGAAAAATTGTTAGTCAAACATCTTGCAGAGCTTAATCTTGTTCCGGCATTCGATGATCATTGGACACAACCAATTACAAGCGCTACCGGTGAAATAGTTGGCAACAACATTGGTGGTATTTTAAAGGGGAGAAATGACCAATATATCGCTTTAATTGCTCACTATGACACGGTTCCAGGAAGCCCTGGAGCCGAAGATAATGCTGCTGCAATTGGTATTACACTGGAAGTAATTAATCAATTACAAGGATGGAGCGGCGACTGCAATATTTTGGTGTTATTCCCGGATGTAGAGGAACCGCCAAATTTTCACACCGATACTATGGGGAGCACGTACTTTTTTAATCACTCACCTATCCCTGTTGACAGGATACGCTGTGCCATAGTAATGGATTTAGTTGGACATGATCTACTCGTTAATAATAGAGAAGATGGACTATTTGTCATGGGGTCTGAAACCGCGGGAGGGTTATTGACAGCAGTTAACAATGCCTCTAAAGAGGTCCCAAGTATTCAAGTTTACCCAGTTCGAAATCGGGTTCTTGGAGTAGACTACTCCGATCACCATGTCTTTGCGCTCAACCATAGACCCTTTCTCTTCTTGTCCTGTGGTATAGGACCCAATTACCATTCTAGCAACGATACCTTCCAAAAGATATCTCCCTCGAAAATAGTTCGTGTCTCTCAATTTTTAGTCAGTCTTCTTCTTCAATTGGACAGTATGACAGCTGAAAGCACTACATCAAATCAACAGGCAATATTAAAGGCTGAAGCTGATGGGTACAAAAGGTTCACGGGACTTGAGTTAACAGATAATGCTGAGAGATTAAATGAGGTTGGTTCAGAATTAATGAACATTATTAATAGCGGAGCTTATCATACTCTTGAGGAAGTTCAGGAACGTGTATCTAAATGTGGTAAGTGGAATTAGAGTAACGACTTCTTAACTTAAGACGGAATTTGAGTTATAAGAAAGTAGTGATTATATGCTTACTGAGTCAGCTCCAGGAACTTTTGATTACTGGTGGTGGCACCAAGGCGGACAAGGGGTAGGGCAAATCCTTATCTTTTTCGTAGTGATACTTCCTATCGCCGTGTTTATTATTAGTTGCTTTTTAACGCAGTTTGATAATGAAGAACAAGCTGACATTAGAGATGAGTTTTTTGAAACTCATCCAAATAGACCTTGTGTGAAGTGCGATCGAAGATGTGAACAATGGGATTGTCAATGGCATGTAGCAATGACGAAGACTGAGTGGGCGGCACATAGTTTAATGTTCGGGATAATGATGGATCAAACAGACCAACTGACAGGTAGGAAAGAAGAAGAGAAATATTAGCTAAAGTCTATTTGAGTTTATGGGGGAACGGGGGAAGTAGAGAAAAATGAATATTTCTGTACTTTTAGTTAGGGCTGAGGTAATGATTTTGTCTTCAACCACCATATAAGTGGGTTTATAAATATAAACACAGACTGGCTGCACGTAAGGGAAGATGCAGCCAGTCTGTGTTAGTTCCGCCCTCTGGCCGTCCAGGCATGAATTCCCGCTCACGCTGGTAATGACAGTTGACACGGTACCCTGCTTTAGTTGCTCTATTTTGGACAGTTAATACTGCAGTAAAAAAAATACTGAGTGCTATTAATCCTGAATGAATTATGAGCAGCAACACAGTCTACCTGTTCCACCGCTAAATGTATTGAATGCGTGTAGTGATTTAATTCTTCCTTTGATTAACAAGCAAGGCGTTATACATGTTACAAACATCGAACTCATAAAACTCCGTGACTGGCTATTGCCAATGCTTATAAATGGACAAGCAACTTTGGAATAAGGATGATATTATAGGTCGCTGGATCATCGCAAGATTGGGGCAAGGGTGTACCCGCTTGGCAAAGAGGAATAGGGGAAGTGAAGGGATTTGCTGGGTGGGTTGAATCTCTAGAATTTGAGCTGAATATATAACCTTAGTCTGTGTGTCCGACACACTGACGCTGAATAAGCGTCTTTTCTTATTGCCCTCGAAATTAATGGAGGTATTTGGAATCTTTCGAAGAATAATAGTAGAAGTTGTGAATTATGGAATTTTTTATGATGAGAAGTTTTAAGAAATGGTGCCACGGGTGCTGCGTAATTTGAGTTAAGAAAAATGAATCTTGCTTGGGAGGACTCAAAATGACATTCTTAGAATTGGCTCGGCTTACACTTGAAAAGGCTAAGGGGCCATTAACGGTTGATGAGATTTGGACTAGAGAAATAGAGTACGGCTACGCTCAGCAGTTTAGGACAACGGGGAAAACGCCTTCAAGGACAATCGGTGCTCAGTTATATGTGAATATTAGAGAAAGCAAAGCGTGTTGGTCGGTTTACTACTTATACAAAAATCAGGTTTTGAACTATTCCAGAAATAAAGAGGCAATGGTTGTATATTGAAGTGGCTTGAAAGATTAAATAGTATAGAGTAAAGGAGGTTCGACTTTGGATATAAATGAAATGATAGCTCTATCGTATGATGAGCTACGTGCTTTATATAGGAACTTCCTACATAGCCAGAACATTTCAAAAGCAACAATCAATACTGCTTATGTGGATACCTTCTACCTTTGGAGAAAAGGAAGCAAAGACCTGTTCTGGAATACAGTGACTGCTACTGATTTCGAGAATGAGGCAAAGAATGCATTAATAAAGGCTCTTTCTGAGAACTCGACCGGTAATGTTAATTCACTTGTTAGTGGTTACTTGTCTCATCTTAGAAGGTTCCGTTTGTTCTTAGCTTCTGATGGAACTGCCGAGCCATCTACGCCTAAGCAGGAGAAGACTGTTGATTATACATATACTCGTAAAAAGAAAATGGACGTTAATATTCCTGACCCATCAATCGAGCAGGTTGAATTATATCTTACAAAGTGGGACGGACTTGAGAACTATCATCTGCAGGAGGATGCGCTTAATAAACTGTTCTTTGAGCTATGCCCGAAGAATACAGATGTTATTGATATTCTTTTGAAAGCATCAACGCTCAATGACTTTTATAGCACAAACATTTTCTCAACCTATCCTGTAGCTAAGCACATCTGTGCTCTGAATATTGATTCGAGACTTAAATCCGGTGATGTTACCCTTGTTAGAGATATCCAGTATGTAACTATCGGCAATATAGAGAAGAATTTTTACTCCTTTGCCTCAAAGTATTGTAACCATCACAATCCGCTCGACTATCCAATTTATGATAGCTACGTGGATGTGCTGCTTCGCTACTTTAGAAATCGTGATGGCTTTTCAGATTTCCAGGATGGTGATTTGAAGGATTATGCTAAATTCAAAGGCGTATTGATTGATTTCCGCGCCTTCTATGACTTGGCTAAATATAACCTGAAGCAAATCGACCAGTATGTATGGCAGCTTGGGAAAAGCTACTTCCCGAAGAACTATGGAAAGAAAAAGCAAGCCAACAAACAGGAGGTAGCGCTTTGAGTCCTTCACTCCATATAAATCGACAAAATAATTTGGTTGATATGGTAAATCCTATCAGGATGATATAACGATCGGTCGGCGCAAAGATGATTTTATAATGATGGTTGGTCAACATTTAAAGTAAGTTTTGATATGTTTACGGGAACCATAAAAATCAATGAAACTGATTTTAAGGAGATAACTCTAAGAGCACCAATGGACTCACGAGTATTTGATTTGACACAAATTCTGGAGGCAGAGCAGCTGCCTGAAACACAGGAGATTACTGAGTTACTTAATGTTAAGACATGGGATTAATTACGGGAGGAATGAATATGTATTTGGGATCATTAGAGGAACGTCGAGCTAGATGCAATGAAATAAAACTTGTAACTGCTGCTTTGTATGAAGCAAAAGTTAAGGACGAAGAAATCCTGCGAGTATTGATGAGGGTATGTGATGTAGATAGAGAGGAAGCAACTAATGCGTTTCGTAATGAAAAGTTCAAGTTGTACCCTTGTAGAGAATTGTATCAATACCTGATTCTAGAAAAAGGCTTTGAAGAACATGACGCTGATGTGTTTATACACAATAAAGCTACACGCGCGTTGGCTGACAACAGGGAGCTAAGTAAATTATCACCAGCTAAAATGTTTGACACTATTAATAAGGCTAATAAATATTGGAGGAAAACTAATGGCTAAAAGAGATCGTTATGCTGCGCTGGTTCTTCTTACAAATAACGCGGCTCTCATATGGAAAGAAGCTCGTGGGATAGCGCCGGATTCGGCGGCAGATAAGCTGGACGATGCTATGCTCGAATGGCAAAGCGAATTAACTAAAACATTGAAAATTTGGATTGATAAATGTCTTACAATGACTACAGGTGAGCTGATTCTTGCACGTGCAAATCTTGGTGCAGTCGTTGAATCGTGGCTTAAATTCTTTTACTGTGTTTATTATGAAGATTATTGTAAGAGCCCGATTACAAATAATAAAGGCAAAATGATAGAGCCGGAAAAAGCGTCGTTTGATAATCTTAAAGACTTTAGTAGTGGAAAGCTATGGATGATGTAAATTCACCGGAGTACGCTTGGGTTGATTCTGTACAGCATAAAAGGAATGCAATTCATTCGTTCAGATTCAGAGATATTGGAACTCCACAGGAATTTTTGGATGATATTGATCATCTTTATGATTTTGTAGATAATGTGCTTTCACACTTTCCACCGCTTGAGGACTATATTGAGTCATATCCAGCGGGCTATGTGATGAATCCATATTTTGATTGATATGTTCCCGAGAACCCTAAAACCGTTGATATGTTCTCGCATACCGCGAAAAACGTAAAAAACGGTTTACCTGTTCCCAAGCACGCTGACATCAATAATGAAAACTCGGGCCAACCGCTAAAAGGAAACATATCAGGGTTAAACATTTTAATTTTGCACATACTTTTTTATTATTCCCGTGCAACCATATCATTGTGGGTTCAAATTGGTTTGCGGTCGTTGAAAACTGCTGAGAGCTTACACTTGAGGATGCCTGAAAATTGAATTATACGAATGCTCGCCAAGCCCATTCCCTGATTAGGGAATGGTGTACCGGCTTGGTAAAGAGAATCTGGGGTAGTTAATCGATTCCCTGGGTTGAGTCTGTAAACTAATCGGAGGAATGAAATGTATAACATAAAAAGTAAAAAGGCTGTGAAACTCGAAGCAGTTACCTTTTCAGAACTAGGAATGCTAGAAAATGATATAGAAGAAATCCTTAGATGCAGTATTGACATGCTCTGTGATGAAGAAGAGTCCATGCTTATTGTTGGCCGTCAGGTTCAGAATGAGAAACTTGGTAGAAGCGACCTTACAGCAGTCGATAATAACGGAAATATAGTTTTGATCGAGATAAAGCGGGATCGAAAAGATATTCTGAATCGCAAAGAGGCCTTTGAATTTCAGGCTATTCGCTATGCTGCTAGCTATGCCACTATTGAAAACCCAGATGATCTTGTTATGAAGGTCTATGCACCTTATATAGAAAAGTATCGAAGCGAATTTGAAATTGGAGACCTGACTTCAAATGAGCTTGGAATAAGGAAATTAAACGAGTTTTTGAGAGTTAACGGTGCAGAAAATAACTTCAATAAAAAACAGAAAATTATTCTTGTTGCATCGGACTATGATGAACAAACACTTTCAGCAGTAGCTTGGTTAAACCACAACAGTGTTAATATAAGCTGTTTTAAGCTTACTCCATTCAAAATTAATAACGAAGTATTTCTAAGACCAGAAAAACTACTTCCTTTAACTGGATATGACGACTATTTTGTAAATTTAATGGATAAGACATCTCCTGTATTAAAGCAGAGTAAAGACTTCACACGGCGATCATTACCTAAAATCGATGCGATGCTCGACTGGGGTGTTGTTAAAGTGGGAGATATTATTATGGCAAAAGGCCGGGAAGATGAAGGGATACTTTTAAAGAATGGTCATGTCTCAGTCGTTGGTAAAGAGCTGTCTATGCAGATTTGGCTTAAAGATGTATATGGATGGTCAAATGTTGCGACATATGATTTCTCAGTGCATAAAGAAAGCGGTAAGACACTCACGCAAATTCGTAAAGAATACATGAATAAGCAAGCTGCTGAGATCGCTGAAGAGACGTAAGAATAAGACCTCGTCCCAGCTTAGTAAAGAAGTGGGGCAATTAAGTGATTTTCTGGGTTGGTTGATTCTTAAAAATAGAGCTGAGTAGAAGAACTTTGTCGTTCCGCCCACCGCTTAGACGCTGCATAAGCGTCTTTTTTTATTGCTAGCGGAATTTATGGAGGATTTTAGCACTTATTGAAGAACCTAGAATGAGTGGTGAATTATGGCCCTGACATTCTTTTGAGTAGAGGTGACTTAAATGTACATAGCTTTCCCAGTGGAGAGAAAGTCAAAGCCCGACTAAAAGCAGTTTGCAAATTACTCAATATATCCCTGAAAGAATGGTTTGATACGGCTTTGATCGAATCAGAGCATGATGTTTTAATTTCTGAGCAGAAATCCAGGTGGGATGCCAATTTCTATCGGTTTGTACGAAGTAGTAACGCTGAATGAGTAAGGCGGAACATTAATATGAAGAATTATGAAATAATGTTGAACGGCAATATTTTGACCATTACAGTTTATAATCTCAAAGGAATTTGGTAAATCAGCCTCGGGGAAAAGCATTACTATTAGTTCAACTGAACGTAATGTGTCAGTACCGCAGAATGAGGATGAAAATAAATTTAAATGTCTAAATGTCTCTAGAAGGCCTGAGGAAATGATGGACTTATACGTCCTTGACATACCCTAGTCAATCGGCAGAGCAATTGAGGGAGGTAAGTTATTTTTGATAAGAAAGAATATAGGTAAAATTACGCTTATAATCGGAATAATATTGATGTTAACTTCATGCAAGGCAAATAGTGAATCTATGAAGGAGATTCATAATGCTGATAAGTTAACAAGTGCTTCTTCAAGCTTGGCTAAAGAAGATATTCAATCAAGTTCGGTTGCTTCATCAAGTATATCTGCTGAACCTATTCAAAATGATTTAACTATCGAAGGATTTTGGCAAGCAACTGGGAAAGAAGATGGTGTGGGGAGTACTTGGAATTTTGATAACAATTTACTTACCGTGAATGACCAATATTCGTTTCAATACAGAGTGGTAATTAATGTAGACAAGAACGAGTACACAGTAGTGACCATTACAAATAGTAAAGGAACAAATCATGCACTATTGTTGAAAAGAGCAAATTATGGAATGGATGGAGTAACTGTTGAAGGGCAAGCTTATCAAGAATATTTAGTATCTGAAACTGTACCTGCTCAGAACCAAGTAATCAAATTTGTTCAAGCGAAACCATCTATTAATAAGTGGAGTGGTATGGATGAATATGATGTCCTCCTTGTCAAGACAAAGACTTTCAGTTTCTTAGTGAACCAGATATTCCCAATTAGGATGTACTAAGAACAGCACATTGTGGAACTGTCAGCTATCTGCTGGATAGTTTGGTAGGCAGGCAAATGTTTGGA
>DASRMG010000115.1:0-46088 GCA_035648035.1 Desulfosporosinus sp.
AAGGCTCAAGCTGGCGACCTAGTGGCGTGGGAGTCTCTGCTAGCTCAGATTTATCCCCCCGCCTTGAGCCAGGCGCGGGCACTGTTGCGTGATGCAGATCTGGCAGAGGATGCTGTGCAAAATGCATTGTTTAAAATTCATTTCTCATCTCCATTCTCTCGTCGAAATCGCGGCCTTTTCTGCTTGGTGGCGTCGCATTGTGACGAACGAAGTCTACATGATTCTTCGGCTAAAGCAGCGACAAATACAAGGTCAAGATGAAGGAACTCTAAGGCAAATAGGCCTTCCGGTGGACGAGCTGGTCGTGCTCCGCTGCGAACTGACTCGGGTTTTAAAGCTCTTACCTATAGACCAACAACAGGTCGTGATGGACGTGGATTTGTTGGGCGTTAGTTTGCTAGAAGTTGCGAGGCGATACCAGATACCCCTAGGCACCATTAAATCACGATTGTTTCGAGCTCGGGAAAGGCTTAAAGATGAATTAGAGGTATTTCGTGAAGGACGAAAGGAGAAAACAACCATGGAGGCTAAAATGGATGATATGTCGCGTGATGTAGGTTCTTTTTATGACTATCTGGAAGGAACTATGAACGGAGCGGACCGGGCGAAATTTGAACTGGATTTGGTGGCACACCCAGAATGGACCAAGGAAATTGGACGCCATAAGGACTTTTTGACGTTGCTTCACACGTTAACGGGTAAAATCACACTCACTTCAGATCAAATTATAGAAAAATTTAACACAGTAACAGCAAAGATCTCAGATTACGAACAAGTTGTCGACGACACTTACTTCGAGCAAGGAGCCCCGCAAACCTTGACAACTCATAGTTGGTTTCAGACTCCAGATTTGTACCGAGTGGAATCGAATCCTCCATTAATGGGTGAAGTTATCCTCGTGGTCAGAGGTGCTGAAGCACTGACCTATATGAAAGACGTTAAGCAGGCCGCTAAAATTAAATTCAGTGAGGAAGCTAAGGCGCAAATGGGACTGAACGTCACAGATTCGCTGAAGTTGATGGCTACTGATAAAAATAGCCGTTCGTTAGGTACAGAATATATCAATGGGCGCCCCGCGTTGCATCTTCAATTTAACCAGAAGGTGAGCGGAAGGGGAGATATGGTGACCCATTTGTGGATGGATAAGGACACTTGGATGCCGCTGGTGACAGAATGGTACAATGCGAATCATCACATGGTGCAACGTAAGGTGGTTCGAGAACTTCGGTTAAATCAAGGTTTGTCTCAGGAGCTTTTTAATTTCCAATTACCTGCTGATATCAAAGTGCAGGATAACACTAAGGAGGCCCTTCAACCTCCAGAGGAGATAACCCCCAAAGAAGTGCCGGAACGCATGGGTGGGCAACCCTATCTATTTGAGGAGCACGCGAAAGGTGAGGTCTACCAGGCTAAACATCAATGGTTTAAGATGCCCGAGGGTGTAGGGGTATTGATTACTCAATACTTCGTTCATGGGGACCCGTTACCAAAATTAACTGTGACACAGGGCAAAGTGGCACATGCTAATTTGCCCCCGCAGTTACCCGTCAGTACAATCAACTTTGTTTTTGCTGGTGTGGAGGTTGCGGGCTCGTACTTGGAATTCGGTATGAAACCGTATAAGGCGATCCTTGCATGGACTCATACAGACAGCTATTATACAGCAGGCGGAGATTTTGATCAGGAGGGGCTCATCTCGGCAGTCAGTAAACTTTCCTTAGCAAGAACTCATTAGTCTAGATATAATAACAGACCATGGGTTGATGATTCATTGGTGAGTGCAAGAACGTTTAGGTTCTATGCACTCATTTTTTATTTGTAAAAATTGTTAATTTCAAAAGTGTTGCAAATGTTAATGAATAGTTATATTATTTATAAAATTGGAAGAGTTATTAAGCAACATCTTTTCTAAATATATTTAAGGTAGGAATTATAAGCCTGAAAATAGTAGCTCAAAATTATTTTAGTATTGAGAGGAAGATTTTTATGAGTCAAGTTCTTTTAGAAGACGTTGCGAAATTGCCCAAATCGTTTCAAGCCTTTTGGGAGCGAATTGCTCGTTTTATCCCGAGTGATCGTCTCTTTTGTGACCCCTTGCACACCTTGGCCTATGGAATTGATGCCAGCTTTTATCGTCTGATTCCTAAAATCATCATAAAGGCTCGTACCCCTGATGAGATAACTCAACTACTAAAAGCTTCCCAAGAATATAAGGTACCTGTAACCTTTAGAACGGCTGGGACAAGTCTTTCTGGACAGGCTGTGTCAGACTCGGTCCTGGTTGTATTACAAGGTGCGTGGCGAGGTCATTCAATTCTGGACAACGGAGAAAAGATCGTCTTAGAACCAGGAATTATTGGGTCTGAGGCAAATCGTTTTTTGGCGGGATATTCCCGAAAAATTGGACCAGACCCAGCCTCCATTAATCACGCTATGATCGGAGGGATAGCCGCCAACAATGCGGGTGGTATGTGTTGCGGAACTGCCGATAACAGTTATAAAACCGTGGCTGAAATGAAAATTATCTTCAGTGATGGAACGTTCCTAGATACAGAGAACAAGGAATCGTGCTCAAATTTTGTCACCACGCATTCACAGTGGGTTGATGAGATTAAGAAAATTAGAGATGAGATCATGGCGGATCCAGAGTTAGCCGCTTTAATACTGCACAAATATAAGATTAAAAATACGACAGGCTATAGTATCAACGCCTTTGTAGATTTCGAAGACCCCATCAACATTATTAAACACCTTATGATTGGGTCAGAAGGAACTTTGGGTTTTATATCTGAGATCACTTATCATACAGTGATTGAGCATGCACATAAAGCTTCAGCGTTAATTATCTATCCAGATATGGAACAAGCTTGTTTAGCGGTTCAGGAATTGGATCGGGAAACAGTTTCAGCCGCTGAATTAATGGATAGAATATCGTTGAAGACCATGGAAGAAAAGCCTGGCATGCCAGATTATTTAAAAACCCTTTCCCCAACCGCCACGGCACTGCTGGTGGAGGTGCGCGGTATTGATCCAGAGTCACTGGTGCAAAAAATTAAACAAGTGGAAGAGCTGTTGAAAGAAATCCCTACCGTACTGCCCATTAAGTTTACAGCCGTGAAAGAAGAGTACGAGAACTTATGGAACATTAGGAAAGGTATTTTTCCAGCTGTAGGGGCTATTAGAGTCTTGGGGACGGGCGTTGTCATTGAAGATGTGGCTTTTCCTAAAGCAAATTTAGCCGAAGCAACGTTAGCGCTTAGAGCCATCCTGGATAAATACTCCTATCCAGATGCCATTATTTACGGTCATGCCTTAGATGGGAATCTTCATTTTATTTTCACGCAAGACTTTAGCCGTCCTGAGAATTTACAGAGATACGAAGGCTTAACGTTGGAGGTTACTGAACTCGTAGTGACCCGCTTTGGTGGGTCGTTGAAAGCAGAGCATGGAACCGGCCGCAATATGGCACCTTTCGTTGAGCGGGAATGGGGAAAAAAAGCCTATGTTTTAATGAAACGCCTTAAAGCCAACTTCGATCCAGATAACCTCCTGAATCCAGGTGTCGTTATAAACGACAATCCCCATGTTTATCTAGAAAACTTAAAGAATATGCCTCAGGCTCATGAAATTATTGATCGTTGTACCAACTGTGGTTTCTGTCAAAATATCTGCACCTCAAAGAACCTTACGCTCACTCCACGGCAACGCATTGTGATTCAACGAGAAATTCATGAGTTGCGACGATCAGGGCAAGATCAAGAACTCTTAGCTCGTCTAGAAAAAGATTTTGAGTATCCAGGTAATCAAACGTGTGCCGTGGATGGATTATGTGCCACCAACTGTCCTTTGGAAATCAACACAGGGGATTATATAAAATACTATCGTTCTCAATTAGTCACGCCTACGACCCGTTGGATTGCAGAAAGTATAGCAAGTCATATGAACGGAGTGACGGGGATCCTGCGTTTCGGATTAGGCGCTGTCAACGGGGTACATGGTGTATTAGGCACAAAGGTGATGGTCGGTCTAACACAAGGCGCTAGAAAAATCACAAGAAATGCGATTCCTCTGTGGAACCCTTGGATGCCAAAAGGTGGAACAGTTCCGACGCTTAAGCAAGATACAAACAGGCCTCAAATATCGAAGACAACGAAGGAATCAGCGCCTTTAAAAGTGGTCTATTTCCCCAGCTGCATTAGCCGTTCGATGGGTGTCGCAAAAAATGATCTTGATCAGAGGGCTTTAAGTGAGGCCATGCTTTCTGTCTTGGCAAAGGCAGGTTATGAAGTGATTATCCCGCCCAACATGAATCAGCTTTGTTGCGGAATGCCATGGGAGAGTAAGGGGTTTTTCGAGACAGCAGACAAAAAGAATTCTGAGCTCGAAAAGGTTTTATTGGCAGCAAGCGAAGGCGGCAAGTACCCCATTTTATGTGACACAAGCCCGTGTTTGTATCGGATGAGACGGGTGATGGATTCCTTAAAGCTCTATGAACCCGTCGAATTTATTCACGACTTTTTATTGAATCGTCTCACCTTCAATCAAACACCTGAAACAGTCGCAGTTCATGTCACTTGCACCTCAATTAAGATGCAGTTAACCAATAAGTTTTACGCGGTAGCTCATGCCTGCGCAGAAAACGTCGTTATGCCAAAGGATGTCCAATGTTGCGGTTTTGCAGGGGACCGTGGATTTACAGTGCCTGAATTAAACAGTTCAGCCTTAGCAACGCTCAAGGATTCTTTACCCAAAGACTGCACGGCGGGGTATTCAAACAGTCGAACATGCGAGATTGGGCTTTCTTTGCATAGTGGTATTAGTTATCAGTCCATTGTTTACTTGGTCGACAGGAGTACGAGAAATTAATCATTGGTTTGCTGGTGCTACGTCACAGCCATAGTTCTCAGACCAAAAAAAAGGGATTTGACTATGTTTCCTTGAATATAGTAAGAATCTGTGTTAATGATAGATTATGTGTATTGTGATTTGCCAACGATTCATTAAATATCGAACTAAGAACAGAGGAAGAAGGCGCATTTTTTGTTAGAAATGGAGAAACCTAGAATCGAGTGTATTGATCGTTCTGAAGACAACTGCTATGCCAAATTCGTCGTAGAGCCGCTTGAAAGGGGATATGGGATTACCCTGGGTAATTCTCTAAGGCGCATCTTATTATCGTCACTTCCTGGATCAGCGGTAACAGCGGTCAAAATAGAAGGGTTACAACCTGGATCCACAAAGATTCCAGGGGTACTGGAAGAAGTTCATGACATCATCTTGGATCTGAAATCACTGGTTCTTCAAGGCTACACCGATGAACCGCGAATAATTCGAATAGAGGCTGAAGGCGAAGGCGTTGTGACAGCGGGAGATATCAAAAGCGAACCAGACATTGAGATACTGAACCCAGAATTAAAGATTGCCACCTTAGAGAAGGGTGGACGACTGTTCATGGAAATGATGGTAGAACGCGGCAGTGGCTACGTTTCTGCGGATAAACATCAGGCACCAGAGAATATGAGTGGAGCGATCCTTATTGACTCAATTTTTGCTCCAATTTATAAGATGAATTACGACGTAGGGGCAACACGAGTGGGTCAGATCACGGACTATGACAAGTTAACCCTTGAAGTATGGTCTAATGGCAGTATCACGCCAGAGAAAGCGACCAGTGAGGCCGCTAGAATCATGCATGACCATCTAAACCTTTTCATGGGACTTACAGATCAGGTTGATGATGTTGAGGTTATAGTAGAAAAAGAGGAAGAACCCAAGCCCAAAATACTAGACATGGGAATTGAGGATCTTAACCTGTCTGTTCGCGCCTATAACGGTCTGAAGCGGGCAGGCGTAAACACCTTGGAAGATTTGACACAAAAGACCGAAGAAGACATGAGCAAAATGCGTAATCTAGGTAGCAAGTCGTTAGAAGAGGTGGAATTTAAACTCAAAGAATTTGGATTATCGTTTCGGCCAGATGACGAGTAATTGGGTGCCATTATTCACTCCAAATGGCGGTCCAATCTACAGATAAGGTTAGTGCAATGGCGCTAGCCTTATCTGTAGATTTTAGGCGTTGATATGAAGGAAGAATAAGATTGTTAGATAAAATTTTATTAGATCAGGCAGTCAATCAGTTAGCCAGCCTTCCTTTTTACAATTTTATTGTTTAAAAAATGGTATTCTAATGTCGGAATTATCTTCAGCGATTCAACATATAGCGGCAGAATGCAGGATCTTCAATTAAAGGCGAGGACAGAATAGAACGCATAAGGCGCCTCATTCACAGTGGGTTCATGAACATAGCGTTGCAGTCAATTTAAGTTAGCATAAATGATACGTGGTCCGTAAGTAGCAAGAAGTGGGAGGGAAAAATATGGCGGATTTATCGATGGCTCATGAGGTGGCGCTTAAAAATTTCCGAGCTTGCACCTTAGAGAATATGGCCCGTTGTTCAGGTTATCCTAGCAATGGAAATGCGTTAGAGGTTGATTTCTTAGGGGCGAGTTACAAGGTTGAATATCCCACTGGAAACTTTGTACCTGTATCAAATTCAGACGCAGAATTACCACAAGCAACTCAGATTTTGATTCTTCACTATTTAGTCAATCCCACAGAAAGCTTAGATAATGGCAAACTTATTTCTTATAAAGAATTACCCGGTGGAGCCATTTATATTAAACCGTTTAGTGGCCGATCGATTGACCCGATGGTAAGAATTTTCGGTTCTAATCCTGATAGGCTTCTTGAAGTAGCGACAAGTTTAGGAGGCCAGTCCAATGGACTTGGAGACGTAGGCGTGACCTTGCGGGCTTTTCCACGTATTCCTCTGACCTTGGTTCTATGGAGAGCAGATGATGAATTCCCAGCCTCTGGTAATATTTTATTTGACGGCTCTGCAGCGGCAATCCTGCCGACGGAGGATTATGCGGTACTTGCTAGTATTGTTGTCTTTAGTCTGAAACGCATTATGGGGGAAGTAGCTTAGTGTGATCGTATAGATTCTTATCTGATCCTTTGCTGTGAGAATATTAATAGTCATCCTGATATTACTTTAAAAAAACTTTGTTCACTACGAACAGAGTTTTTTTTTATGGTGTCATTGTTTAATGTGAAATTGCATTAATAATTCCTAGGATGTTCACACTAAGATGAGGAGGAATGTCAAATGCATACACTTTGGAAAGGATCCATCAGTTTTGGCTTAGTCAATGTTCCAGTAAAAATGCACGCGGCCACAGAATCTCAAGAATTCCAATTTAATTATCTTCATAAAACCTGTCAAAACCGAATTCGTTCGATTAAGAAATGTCCCTCATGCGATCTAGAAGTTAGTACTGAAGATTTAGTCAAAGGCTATGAATACGAAAAGGATCGGTACGTTGAGTTAAAGGATGAAGACCTTAAGTCTTTAGAGCAACCCATGAGTCGATCAATTGATATTCTTAATTTTATTGATCTGAAGGAAATCGACCCAATATATTACCAAAAGTCGTATTATCTGTCGCCGGAAGACACTGCCCAGAAGGCTTATCGTTTACTTTGTCAGGCGATGAAGGAGAGTGGTAAAGTCGCTTTGGCCCGTGTCACTATGCGCTCAAAACAACATTTGGCTTGTCTTCGTGTTTTTGAACAAGGCCTAGTGATGGAGACGATGTATTATCCAAAGGAAATTCGCCATATGGATCCAGTGGGGGAGCTCGTAGTTCCGACGGAAGTAGAATTGAACATGGCACGTCAACTCATCGATAATTTAGCCCGTCCGTTTGAACCAGAGAAATACCGTGATGAGTTACATGAACAAATGGCACGCTTAATTGAAAGCAAAGTAGCTGGTGAAAACTTTAAAGTGAACGCACCTACAAAGGGTAGGAAAGTGGTTGATCTTATGGATGCTTTGAGGGCAAGTATTTCCCTAACTGAAAAAGAAATAGGACCCGTAAAATCTACCTTGACTCCTCGTAAAAAGACAACCCGACGTGCAAAAGAAGCATAGCCATGGCAAAAAAAGTCGGGTATTTATGTAAAATGATGAATAAAACGAACGTTTTTTCAGCAATTCTACATTATTTCACTAAATAAACGAATATTCGTCTATATTCTTCGCAGGAGAAGCGCCCTTTTGTCCAGAAAAAGAAGGCAAAGGACAGGGGGGCGCATTGGGATGGAACAGGAAAAGCTCGTTCGAGCAGCCTTACGCACTATTAAGGGCGTTGGAAGCCAACATCTACGTCAGCTTATTGCTTACTTCGGAAGTGCTGTAAACGCTTGGGAGGCTCCGCAAAGCAAATTTCTTCAAATTACAGGTCAGGGGCCATGGATTAGAGAAATTTTGAAGGGGAGAAATAACATTGACCCTCATAAGATCGGAGAGTCCTTACGCAAAGAAGGGATCAATATAATCACCCCAGATGACCCTGATTATCCCACCCTTCTTGCTGAGCTGGCCGATGCGCCTCCACTTCTATATTATCGGGGTCAATTACGAGGGCAGGAAGACGTGTTAGCCGTAGTCGGTGCACGTCAAGCCACCGCTTATGGAAAGGCTGCAGCACGTCTATTGGCCCGTGAAGCTTCAGCTAAAGGAATTGTTATTGCCAGCGGTCTGGCTCGAGGGATTGATACCGCTGCGCATCAAGGGACGATTGAGAGCGGCGGAGTGACTTGGGCGTTTCTTGGATGTGGTCTTGACCGCGTATATCCCCTAGAAAACCAACGCCTTGCCAAGGATATTTTGGAGAAAGGTGCCTTAGTGAGTGAATTCACACCGGGTACGGCACCCCTAGCAGGTAATTTTCCAGCGAGAAATCGCTTAATTAGCGGGTGTTCTCGTGGAGTTCTAGTTGTAGAGGCTGCGGAAAAAAGTGGCGCCTTGATCACCGTGGATTTCGCGTTAGAACAAGGGCGAGAAGTATTTGCTGTGCCAGGTCCCATTTTTAGCCCCATGAGCCGGGGAACTCACAATTTACTCCGTCAGGGAGCGAAAATCGTAGACGTCATCGAAGACATTTGGCAGGAGGTGCCCGCCTGGACGAAAAATTGTGGCCAGGTTACCAAGAAAACGACCCGCATAAGTAGTGAAAAGGAGTTTACTGTCGGAATAGATCGTGAGTTAATTCTTCAGCAGTTAAGTGACGTACCTCTACATATTGATCATATTACGCTTCACTCGACCCTTTCTGTGTCCAGTATTTCGTTAGCCTTGTTGGAACTGCAATTGGGCGGAAAAGTCCTCCAATTACCAGGTCAACATTATGTATTAGCGCGAGAGTGCTAGACATACTACGAAAAAGGCGTTAAGATAGGGCTTAAGTTTTACCAACGTTTACCTGAAGTACAGAGACTCCTCCCAGGTGAAGTTAAGTATCGTATGAGAAACTAATAAAAGATGGAAAACTCTAACTTATTAAAAGTTTTCGTTAAGTTTGATTGAGGTGAAGAAATTTATGGCAACTAAAACGCTTGTTATTGTTGAGTCACCTGCCAAGGCAAAGTCACTCAGCAAATTCTTGGGAAGCCGTTATACAGTCAAAGCGTCTATGGGACATTTGAGAGACTTACCTAAGAGCCAACTAGGTGTGGACTTAGAAAACAACTTCGAACCCAAATATATTGCCATTCGTGGTCGGGGTGATTTGATCAAGGAATTACGAGTGGCAGCTAAAGGCGCAGATAAAATATTTCTGGCCTCTGACCCTGACCGTGAGGGAGAAGCGATTGCGTGGCATCTTTCACATTTATTAGGTCTTGACCTAACCAATAAAAATCGCATTGAATTTCACGAAATAACGAAAACAGCGATTCAGGCTGCTCTTAAGAATCCTCGTCAGATTGATCTGAATCGGGTGGATGCGCAGCAGGCCCGTCGAGTATTGGATCGTTTAGTGGGTTATCAGTTAAGCCCTTTGCTCTGGAGGAAAATCAAAAAAGGCTTAAGTGCAGGTCGAGTTCAATCCGTGGCAGTACGGATTGTAGACGACCGAGAAGAGAAAATTAGGGCGTTCGTTTCGGAGGAGTATTGGAGTCTGACGGCAGACCTGAAAACTGCTGGAGGAAAATTCCTAGCAAAGCTCTTAAAAAAGGCTGGGCAAAAGGTTGCCATCTCCTCTAAACCCGAAATGGAAGCAGTACTGGAAGATTTAAAGGGAAAAGAGTTTCAAGTGTCCGATGTTCGCACGAAAGAAAAGAAAAAGTTGCCTGCTCCACCTTTTATTACGAGCAGTTTGCAGCAAGAAGCCCATCGGAAATTGGGTTTTTCGCCGAAACGCACCATGATGTTATGTCAGCAATTGTATGAGGGTCTTGATCTGGGTAAAGTTGAGGGGACCGTCGGGTTAATCACGTACATGCGTACAGATTCTGTTACGATTGCGGAAGTTGCCCAAACCGAGGCAAAGGAATGGATTCTGGCACACTATGGGGACGATTACTATCCACCAGAACCACGCAAATTCGCCAATAAAGGACGTGCTCAGGAGGCCCATGAAGCCATTCGTCCGACGGTTGCTTTGCGCACTCCGGATTTACTAAAGGGGATTTTATCTCGAGATCAGTTGCGATTATACCGCTTGATCTGGGAGCGCTTTATTGCCAGTCAGATGAGTGTCGCCATCACAGATACTTTGGCAGTCGATGTTCTAGTAGAAGATTATTTGTTTCGAGCGAATGCGTCAACCGTTCGTTTCCCTGGATTTTTGGCAGTCTATGAAGAAGGCAAAGACGAAGAGGATCTAGTGGATGAATTACAAAGCGCCTTGACCCTTACTGTTGCGACTGGAGAAACACTACAACTTGTTAAACTCGATGACAAACAACATTTCACCGAACCACCGGCGCGTTTTACAGAGGCCTCTCTCGTTCGAAAGATGGAAGAGGAAGGAATCGGAAGACCAAGTACTTACGCCCCAACGATTGAAACCATTCAAACGCGGGGGTATGTTGTCAAGGAAGAGAAAAAACTCCATCTTACGGAACTTGGAGAAATTGTCATTACGCTGCTGAAAGAATATTTCCCAGATATTTTGAATTTAGAGTTTACTGCTAATTTGGAGGGGAAGCTCGATCTTGTAGAAGAAGGAAGTGCTCCTTGGAAGTCGGTTGTTGAAGACTATTATGCGCCCTTTTCTGTGACCTTGGCTGAGGCTGAGGAGAAGATTGGGAAAGTTAAGATAGAAGATGTCGTGTCCGAAGAACTATGTGAACTATGTGGACGAAATCTCGTCATCAAGATGGGTCGCTACGGTAAATTCCTGGCCTGCCCAGGTTTTCCAGAGTGCCGGAATACGAAACCTCTCTTTGAAGAAGTGGGTACGAATTGTCCGAAATGCACCAAACCCCTCGTGGTTCGTCGCTCCAAGAAAGGCCGCAAGTTTTACGGCTGTAGTGGCTATCCAGAGTGTGATTTTGTGTCTTGGGAAATGCCAGCACCTGATCCCTGCCCGGAGTGTCAACAGTTGATGGTGATGAAGACGTCTAAAAAAGAGAAAAAGTATGTTTGCACTAATAAGGAATGCCGTTTTACGAAAGTCATTGAAGAAGTCTAAATAGATCTATTGGGATAAGGAGAGTATGGATAAATGCAGCATATTACCGTCATCGGAGCAGGTCTCGCAGGTTCCGAGGCTGCTTGGCAACTTGCCGAACGCGGTGTGGGGGTCGATTTATATGAAATGCGACCGACTAAAACGACGCCGGCCCATCATTCGGACCAATTTGCAGAACTTGTTTGCAGCAACTCGTTGCGAGGGGCAGGCTTAGAAAATGCGGTGGGGCTACTAAAAGAAGAAATGCGCCGCGTAGGGTCCCTTATCATGAAGGCTGCTGATCATAACTCAGTTCCCGCTGGCGGCGCTTTAGCCGTCGATCGGGAACTTTTTTCGAGTGAAGTGACAAAACGGTTGGAAGACCATCCCCAGGTATGTATTCATAGGGGAGAAGTACAGAGCCTCCCACAAGGTGGGATGACCATTGTTGCTACTGGTCCCTTGACGTCTGATGATTTAGCGCAAGATATCATCAGGTTAACGGGCGAGAAAGCGCTCTCCTTCTACGACGCAGCAGCCCCGATCGTTACGCTCGAATCCATAGATTTAAGTAAGGCCTTTTGGGCTTCGCGGTATGACAAGGGAGAGGCAGACTATTTGAATTGTCCCATGACGAAGGAAGAGTATGACTTGTTTCATCAGGCCTTAGTTGAGGCGGAGACAGCAGAAGTCGAGGGATTTGAAGAAGGAAATGTTTTTGAAGGCTGTCTGCCGGTGGAGGTCATGGCTAAACGTGGTCCACAGACTCTGACGTATGGGCCCTTAAAACCTGTTGGCTTGCAGGATCTGCGAACTGGACTAAGGTCCTATGCTGTGGTACAGCTGCGTAAGGAAAATAAGGCAGGGTCACTTTTCAATTTGGTGGGTTTTCAAACCCATTTAAAATGGGCGGAACAGAAACGGGTATTTTCGTTAATCCCTGGTCTAGAAAATGCCGAGTTTGTGCGGTATGGTGTGATGCACCGAAATACCTTTCTCAATGCCCCTAAACTCCTCAAAGCTGATTTTAGTTTAAAGATTAATCCGGAGTTCTTCTTCGCTGGTCAAATAACAGGGGTCGAAGGATATGTCGAATCTGCTGCTAGCGGGCTTCTGGCAGGCCTTAATGCATGGAGACGTCTAAGTCAGATGACTCGGCTTGTCTTTCCACCCGTCACGGCGTTAGGAGCCCTGGCGCGCCATTTGGAAGGATCACCCAGTGAAAATTTTCAACCCATGAACATTAACTTCGGGTTGCTTCCTCCCTTAGCAGAGCGGATACGGAATAAACGTGAAAGAAACTCTAAGATTTCTGAACGAGCTTTGGAGACGCTCAGTGAGTTTTGTGCATGGGAGAATATGGGGAGGTAAGCAGCGATTGAATATGGATGAGGCGTTAAGTTTATTTACGGGTCATCAACAGTCTCAAAATCGTTCCCAATTGACGATCGCTGCTTATCAAACGGATCTGGTTCAGTTTTTCAGGTTCGCTGCCAGCGAACACGGTATTGAAGCTGAAAAACTTACGGTGGACCTTATTGATGTTTATATCGTGCGTGGCTTTCTTGGCGTCTTAGCAGACCATGGATTGATGAGAAAAAGTATGGCTCGTAAGCTTGCCGTTCTAAGGACTTTTTTTAAGTTCTTATGTGGTAAGGAAATACTCCAAATAAATCCAGTACAACGGGTAGCTAGTCCTAAACTGGGACGAAGACTCCCGGATTTTCTATATTTAGATCAAATGGAAGCGTTACTCAAGGCTTCAGATTGTACCAATCTGTTGGGTTGTCGAGATCAAGTCATTATCGAGTTGCTCTATGGGTCTGGGCTGAGGGTCAGTGAATTAGTCGGTTTGGATCTAGAGCAGCTTGATTTAGAGAGTGGACTGATTCGAGTTCTTGGAAAGGGAAGCAAGGAGCGGGTGGTGCCTGTGACCAATCATGCGATCCAGGCCATCGAAGGATATCTCGCAATGCGAAAAGATGACACTAAAATTCTCTTACTCAATTACCAGGGGACTCGGTTATCGGCCAGGTCTGTCCGACGGATTTTGGACAAACTAGTCGCCCAGCTTAGTTTGGTACAACACATCAGCCCTCATATGCTTCGCCATTCCTTTGCGACACATATGTTGGATGGAGGAGCGGACCTAAGAAGTGTTCAAGAGTTACTGGGACATCAAAAGCTTTCATCGACTCAAATATATACGCACCTAACCCGTGAACGTCTTAAAACGGTGTATATTCAGGCTCATCCCCGAGCGAAAGGCCACGATCGTCCAGGGACAAAGTGAATTTTCACAAAAAGTCACAAATTCACTACAATTTACTTGACACACAAAAAATCTCCTTGTAAACTTTATTAAAAGGGGGTGTTAGTCATGTTTCATGCAACGACTATTGTCGCAGTGAAGAAAGGGGAACACGTAGCGATAGCGGGTGACGGACAGGTAACCTTTGGACAGGCAACCGTGATGAAACATAAAGCACGGAAAGTACGTCGTTTATTTAAGGGGAAAGTGATTGCAGGGTTTGCGGGTTCCGTAGCGGATGCGTTTACGCTTTTTGATAAGTTTGAACAGAAGCTCGAAGAGTATCATGGAAATTTGCAGCGTGCTGCGGTAGAGTTGGCGAAAGAATGGAGAACGGACAAAATGCTTCGCAACCTAGAAGCCCTACTTTTAGTGGCGGATACCCAAAATATCTTGATTATATCTGGTTCGGGTGAAGTGATCGAGCCGGACGATGGTATCGCCGCTATTGGATCAGGTGGCAACTATGCGTTGGCTGCTGCTCGAGCTTTAGTCAAACATTCGGATTTGTCGACTTCAGAGATCGTACGGGAAGCGATGCTAGTGGCTGCTTCAATATGTGTGTACACGAATGAACAAATAAATGTGGAAGAGTTATAGGGGGTGAGACTATGGACAGCTTGACACCTCGAGAGATTGTCCGTGAATTGGACCTGTTTATTGTAGGTCAAGATGCGGCAAAACGAGCTGTTGCGGTTGCTTTGCGTAATCGCTATCGGCGTTCTTGTTTGTCAGAGCAATTGCAAGAAGAAATTATACCCAAAAATATTTTAATGATTGGCCCAACAGGCGTTGGGAAAACGGAGATTGCACGTCGCTTGGCGAAGCTCGTTCGTGCGCCTTTCATTAAGATCGAAGCGACAAAATTCACAGAAGTTGGGTATGTAGGTCGGGATGTAGAAGCCATTATCCGTGACTTAGTTGAAATAGCCTTGCGTATGGTGAAGGTGGAGCGCGCAGCGAAGGTCCAAGTTCAGGCAGCTATTAATGCGGAGGAACGCTTGATCGAGCTGTTAGTTCCAACAAAACGCTCCGAAAGTGGTGGGAACAACCCCTTTCAGATGCTGTTCGGTCAAACGCCAGAACCAGAAAAGGACATTGACGTGGCTCCCGAAATAGAGAAAGAACGGAAGTTAGTCGCTGACCGTTTACAGCGTGGGGACCTTGAAGAGCAAGTTATTGAAATTGCAGTTGAAGAAACTACGCCAATTTCCGATATGCTGGGCAACAATAATATGATGGAAATGGGCTTGAATATTCAGGATATGATGTCAGGGATGCTTCCTAAGCGGCACAAGAAGAGAAATGTAACGGTTCGCGAAGCGCGCAAGATCTTAGTCAATGAAGAGACACAAAATTTAATTGATCAAGACGAAGCAGTTCAAGAGGCCATTCGAAGAACAGAACATGAAGGAATCGTTTTCTTGGACGAGATCGATAAAATTGCGGGTCGCGATGGCGCAGGGGGTCCAGACGTTTCTAGAGGAGGCGTACAACGGGACATTCTCCCGATTGTGGAAGGGTCTACGGTGGTAACAAAGTACGGCCCAGTTAATACTGATCACATCCTGTTTATTGCTGCGGGTGCCTTCCACCTCAGTAAACCGTCTGATCTTATTCCAGAACTTCAAGGAAGATTCCCTATTCGTGTGGAACTTCAATCGTTAAGCGTTGCCGATTTTAAACGCATTCTTACGGAACCCCAATCATCATTGATTAAACAATACAGTGCTTTATTGGGGGCAGAAGGAATAAAGGTTGATTTTACAGAGAATGCTATTGATGAATTAGCTGAAGTTGCCTTCAAAGTAAATGCGAGCACCGAAAATATTGGGGCTCGACGGCTCCACACGATTGTAGAGAAGGTACTTGAAGAATTGTCCTTTGAAGCTTCTGAGCTTCCCGAAGATTACACTGTGACAATTAATCAAGAATATGTCCAAAAACGTTTGGGCGATGTAGTGCAAAATCAAGATTTAGCACGCTATATTCTGTAGTTTAAACATGAACTGACCATAAGTCAGCAATTTACTCACTTTAAGGAGGATGAACTATCCATGAAAAAAACCCTATTAGAAAAAACTAGAACCGTTAATAAATTAATACAACGTGCTGCTGGAAATCCGGTTGATTTTGAGGAAATGGCTAAGGTGCTTAGTCAAGCAGTGATTGCTAACATTTATATTGTAGGTCGAAGAGGAAAGATCCTGGGATATAGTTTTATGGAAAATTTTGTTTGTGGCTCAATGGAAGACATTGTGGTTCATTCCGAACGTTTCCCGGAAAGTTATAATGAAGGTCTCATGAGGGTTAGCGAGACAAAAACAAACACTGCACAGGTTGCCAATGGTTGCGTATTCAATAATAATGAACCTTGCCATTTTACGAATAAGCTGACCACGATCGTTCCTATCTTAGGTGGAGGCGAACGTGTTGGGACACTCGTGTTAGCTAAATATGATGAAGATTTTGAAGAGGAAGATCTCGTGCTTGCTGAATATGGTGCTACGGTTGTAGGTATGGAAATTTTACGGGTTAAGGCGGAACGCGCTGAAGAAGAAGCACGTAAGAAAGCGGCAGTCCAAATCGCCGTGGGAACCCTGTCATATTCTGAACTAGAAGCTGTCGAACACATCTTTGCCGAATTGGGTGGGGGAGAAGGTCTCTTAGTCGCCAGTAAAATTGCCGATCGAGTGGGAATTACTCGGTCCGTTATTGTTAATGCCTTGCGCAAATTTGAGTCTGCTGGCGTGATTGAGTCAAAGTCGTTAGGCATGAAGGGTACCTATATCCGAGTTCTGAACGATTATTTAATCGACGAATTAAATAAGCATATAAAACACACAAAATAGTGTAACAGGAGGGTTATCTCATGGAAGAACATGATTATGTGTACCAACTGAAACCGTTGATCGTTTCTTCAGGGATGTTTCTAATCTTTTATCCTTTAGTTATAGGTGGGGTGAATTACTTTAGTAAGCTACCCACCCTAGAGGTCATGTTTCTCACGGGGATATATCTCATCGCCTTGCTCGGGATTATATCCCTATGGATGGTAGGGAAAAGTCAACATGTGAAAATTAAAGATGGAAAAATTACCTTTCATTCATTATTAGGTAACCATATCTTAGAACCGCTGGATATTCGACGGGTTGCCTTTTATTTTGATGGGAAAGGTCAAGAAGTTGCACAGATCCGTACGGAAAGTAAGATCTATTATGTGAGCGAATTCTATTTTCCCTTCCCCGAGCTCATGAGTGACCTGGAAATATTCATCCGTAAGTACGGTTTGCGTTCAAACCTTGAAAGCTATGCAGGCCTAAACAATTAGGCAGGGCAGGACGCGTACGCATTGGCATTGCAATGGATTGCAAAATGTGCTATTCTATTGGCAGTGTGATTTAACGAAGCACGTAGAGGGATTAAGGCGTTAGTTCCCTGTTGGGAGACAGGGGGCGTTTTAAAATGAACCTGCGGACGAAAAAAACAAAAAGAGAGTTGGTTTAACACAATGGCAGTAATTTCCATGAAACAATTATTAGAAGCAGGTGTCCACTTTGGACATCAAACGCGTCGATGGAATCCAAAAATGGCTCGCTATATCTTTACGGAACGTAACGGGATTTATATTATTGATCTGCAAAAAACCGTAAAAAAAGTAGATGAAGCCTATAACTTTGTACGAAATCTTGCCGCTGACGGTGGCACTGTGTTGTTCGTGGGTACTAAGAAACAAGCTCAAGAGTCAGTGAAAGCTGAAGCAGAGCGTTGTGGTATGTATTTTGTAAACGAGCGTTGGTTGGGTGGCATGCTCACAAATTTCCAAACGATACAAAAACGTGTTGATCGTTTACGCGTTTTGGAAAAAATGGAAGTTGAAGGCGTATTTGATGTACTGACTAAGAAAGAAGTTTCAGCGCTTCGACATGAGATGGAGAAACTAGAACGCTTTTTAGGCGGCATCAAAACCATGAAAAAAATTCCAGATGCTTTGTTTATCGTAGATCCTCGTAAAGAACGTATTGCGGTCGCAGAAGCACGCCGCTTGAAGATTCCGATTGTAGCCATTGTGGATACAAACTGCGATCCGGATGAAATAGATGTTGTCATTCCAGCGAATGATGATGCAATCCGCGCTGTCAAGTTGCTTACTTCGAAGATGGCTGATGCTATTATTGAAGGTCAACATACTGACGATGAGGAAGAAGAAATGGGAGAAGTCACAGAAGGCTAAAGCGTAGTTAGAGATTCGTAGATCGTAGTTCAAATATTACGACTCGGGTCTCGTGCTACATCGATTATAAATAACAATAAAATATTGTGCTTCGAGCGTAAGTCTTGAGCATTGAATTTGGAGGAATATAACCATGGCAGTCGTAAGCGCAGCTCAAGTAAAGGAGCTTCGGGAACGTACCGGGGCAGGTATGATGGATTGCAAGAAAGCACTAATACAGTGTGATTGTGAGGTTGAAAAGGCCTGCGATTTTCTACGGGAGAAAGGTCTTGCAGCCGCCGCTAAAAAGGAAGGACGAGTTGCAGCAGAAGGAACTGTTGAGTCCTATATTCATGGTGGTGGACGCATTGGCGTGTTGCTTGAAGTGAACTGTGAAACAGACTTTGTATCTCGTGGGGATGAATTCAAAACATTAGTTCGCGACCTAGGTTTGCATATTGCAGCCGCGAACCCACAATATATGAATAAAGAAGATGTGCCAGTAGAGATACTTCAGCATGAGAAAGATATCCTGAAAGCGCAAGCTCTCAATGAAGGAAAACCGGAGAAAATCATTCAAAAGATGGTAGAAGGCCGGATCGAGAAGTTCTATAAAGAAGTTTGTTTGATGGATCAAACGTTTGTCAAAGATCCTGATAAGAGTGTGCGCGACTTGATCATGGATAAAATCGCTAAAATTGGGGAGCGCATTGTTATTCGCCGTTTTACTCGCTATGAGTTAGGCGAAGGTATGGAAAAACGTCAGGAAGACTTCGCAGCTGAAGTTCAGAAGGAAATGAATCGCTAAGTAACCTAGACAATCTTTCTAGAGAACACCCGGGTGTTCTCTTTTTTCAAATGTGTGAGCGGTTTCTCTCGCTCGGCGTGTCATTAGATAGATGGAGGTAGATGCATGGAAAACCCGAAGTATAATCGAATAGTCCTTAAGATTAGCGGAGAAGCGCTTGCAGGTTCTCAAGGCTATGGCCTTCAACATGATATGCTGGTTTCCGTTGCGGCTCAGGTTGCCGAAATTCGCGGTATGGGTGTTGAAGTTTGTCTGGTAGTCGGCGGTGGAAACATCTGGCGTGGCATTGCGGGAAGTGCTCAAGGTATGGACCGTGCGACAGCTGATTATATGGGCATGTTGGCGACAGTGATGAATGCCTTGGCATTGCAGGATGCTTTAGAAAAAGCAGGGTCAGTGACCCGTGTCTTATCGGCCATCGAAATGCGACAGGTTGCTGAACCTTATATTAGGCGTAGAGCCATTCGCCATATGGAAAAAGGACGCATTGTAATTTTTGCAGCAGGTACTGGTAACCCCTATTTCTCCACGGATACCACGGCTGCTTTAAGAGCCGCTGAGGTCGAGGCTGACGTTATTCTGATGGCGAAACGGGTGGATGGGGTTTACGATTGTGATCCGCTTAAAAATCCTCATGCCAAGAGGTTTGACCGTTTAACTTATCTAGATGTGCTAAGCAAAGAGCTAGGCGTTATGGATTCTACAGCCACTTCACTGTGTATGGACAATAATATTCCTGTCATAGTCTTTGACCTTACGACACCTGGAAATATTCGAAGAGTGCTTATGGGCGAAGCCATTGGAACTTATGTTGGGAGGAAAAGTGAATGATCTCCGAAGTGATTCGGGACGCAGAAGAACGGATGAATAAGGGGGTTGATGCATTACGTAGAGAGTATGCATCAATTCGGGCAGGACGCGCTAATCCCAGTGTTTTAGACAAAGTAATGGTTGAATACTATGGGGCGCCAACGCCTATTAGCCAACTTGCTAATATCTCAGCGCCAGAAGCAAGAATGCTTGTTATTCAGGCCTGGGATAGAACCATACTACCGGCTATTGAGAAGGCCATCATGAAATCAGACCTTGGGTTGAATCCGTCAAGTGATGGCATAGTCATTCGCTTGAACATTCCCCAACTTACGGCTGAACGGCGAGTTGAATTGGTCAAGAAAGTTAAAAAAGAGGCAGAAGAAGCGCGGGTTTCGGTCCGTAACGTGCGCCGTGATGTCAACGATAAGCTTAAACGATTAGAGAAAGATCACGAGGCCTCAGAAGACGAAATCAAGAGAGCTCAAGAAGAGGTTCAGAAGATCACTGATAAAATTATCAGAGATATTGAAAATGTCGTGGAAACTAAGGAAAGCGAAATTACGGAAGTATGATGCAAGGGTTACTCGGTCGAGATTGGAACGAGGTAAAACTTGAACTTGACAACATGGGTAAACCTTACTCTTTCCAAATCTCACGCCCTCATGGTAGAATGGAAGCGTCGGGAAACTGCCGGGTTGTACGAGTGAGAGAATTTGACGATCATGTGGAGGTTGTCTTAGCGTATGAAAAGTTTTCGCCAAGGCAGCCCTAGGCCCCTTACTCGAGGTTCGATATTCGTGGTTCGTGGTTCGATTAAAACTACGAATCATGAAAGCAAGAACTTCGAATAGGGGTCTTTTCGAAGTTCGTAGTCCATATTTAAAACTGCGAATATCGAGTGAGGGGGTGGAATGATGTGGTTCAAACCTTGGAAAAAAAATGAAGTGCAATCCATTGACCAGGTTGCGCTGGACCGTCTTCCTCGTCATATAGCCATTATCATGGACGGAAATGGACGATGGGCTCAGAAACGAGCGCTTCCTCGTTCGATGGGCCATAGGGCAGGTGTGGAGACCTTACGAAAGATTGTTAAGACGTGTTCGAAACTGGGAATTCAAGTTTTGACGGTCTATGCGTTTTCTACAGAAAATTGGAAAAGACCTAAAGATGAAGTGGGCGTACTGATGACACTGCTAGCTGAGTACCTGAGGAAGGAACTTCAAGAGCTGCATCAAAATAATGTCGTCATTCGCACTATGGGAAACACTAAGGACCTCCCGCTGGAAGCACAACGCGAATTAGCCCACGCCATGAAGAGTACTTGTAATAATACGGGTCTCATTCTAAACCTTGCTCTTAATTACGGTGGAAGGTCTGAGATTCTTGATGCTGTCAAAAGTTTGAGCAAGGAAGTCTTAAACGGAAAACTGCGAGTCGAAGACATTGATGAGAAGAGGTTTAGTGAAACTCTCTACACCCGAGAGTTACCTGATCCAGATTTGTTGATTCGAACTTCAGGGGAAATGCGATTAAGTAACTTCCTACTCTGGCAGTTGGCTTATACTGAAATTGTTGTCGTCGAAGAGCTTTGGCCGGATTTTGCTGAAAATTCTTTAATCGAAGCCATAGTTTCGTACCAGAAGCGAGATCGTCGTTTCGGTGGAATACATACACATTGAGGAGAGCACATGCTTAAAAGAACAATTAGTGCCTTGATTGGTGCACCACTTTTCTTGGGGCTTATCTATATGGGCGGTCAATACACTGCGATGTTAGTGGCTTTGTTAACCTTATTGGCGTTGCGAGAATTTATGCAAATAGGTGAGCAGATGGGCATTCGAGGATGGTCTAAACTAACGACGCTCATTGCAGTTGTTTGGTTGATTAGCCTAGTGATTGGCGGGGCAGAATGGAGGTTAGCGGTGCTTGTGTTCTGGCTTCTGATGGGACTAGGTCGACTGGCCTTGAGTTATCCAAGGACATCGCTGTCAGAAACAAGTTTTAACCTACTAGCCGTCCTATATTCAGTGGTATTATTATCCCATCTTTACCTACTTCGTCAGCTCCCAAATGGCATAGAATGGACTTTTCTTACAATTTTTTTGGTATGGTCCACGGATGTAGGTGCATACCTTATAGGGAGACGATTTGGAAGTCATCTTTTAGCCCCTCAGGTAAGCCCGAAGAAGACCGTGGAAGGTTCGCTGGGAGGATTATTATTTGGACTTATCGTCGCCTCACTGTTCTGGCGTATTGTCGGTGGAGGACCTTGGATGATGTATATGATCTTAAGTGTTATCATTGGAATTAGTGCCCAAGTCGGTGATTTGTTTGAGTCGGCCTTGAAGCGCAGTGCAGGCGTTAAAGATTCTGGAAAGCTTATTCCAGGTCATGGTGGAATCTTAGACCGGTTCGATAGTCTGATATTTGCACTGCCTATAGTATATTATGGTGTACTATTACTTTCGTGAGGTGAAAGCGTTGAGCATCCAGAAACACCCTATATGGACAAATTTAAACAGGCTTGCGGTGGTGACCACTGGATTTATAATCTTGAAAGTATTCACTTATTTCTTCCGAGAATTTTTGCCAGTATTCGGTGAAGTAATTTCTAATGCATTTAGAGCCTTTTTGCCCTTTATTATCGCGCTTCTGTTTGCCTTCTTACTTGAACCCCTCGTTGTACGACTGATGAGAGGTATTCGAATTCGTAGAACGTATGCCTCGATACTCTCTCTCATTTTGGCCTTTGCTGGCATGAGCCTCTTTGTTTTTTTAATCGTGGCTCGTCTTTATACAGAGCTATCTGAGCTATCAGTTAACTTACCTAATTATACTTATCTCGTCGATCTCGTGACGAAGCAAGTCGATACCGTTGAAAAGTTTGTTAACGTAAACCCTCAAATTCAAAAGGCGTTGTTTGCCTCGACAGAAAGCCTAGCCAGAACGCTTCAGGAATGGGCAACCTCGGGCAGTGTCTTTTTACTAGGCGTTCTCACCGCGTTACCGGGTGCGTTCATTGTTCTAGTCGTGTCTATAGTCGCTACACTGCTGATGAGTTCAACGTATCCGGATGTAAAAAGATTTATTGTTCACTTGTTTCCAAACCGTTGGTACGACCATGCTCAAGCGATCAGCGCAGACCTAGGAGCAGCCATTGTGGGCTATTTGCGTGCACAAGCGATTTTAGTTTCCATCACGGCATTGTCAACCATTGCTGGTTTGCTGCTTATGGGGAATCGTTATGCTGTCACGTTGGGTGTCCTAGCAGGGCTTCTCGATATAGTACCGATTGTAGGCACTGGTATTCTGTTTGTCCCTTGGATTGCTGGATTACTTATTATGGGGTCCCTCACTGAAGGCTTGAAATTATTGGCAATGTGGATCGTTACGGTGACAGTTAGACAGTTTTTAGAGCCTAAAATACTGTCTAGTGGCATTGGAATACACCCGCTCCCAACGCTTGTTTCAATGTACGTAGGTCTTCAGATCCTAGGGGGAATAGGGCTTCTTGTGGGACCAACCATGGTTATTTGTTATGAAGCTTTACGAAAAGCTGGGGCCTTCGGTACGCCAAGGTGAATTTTATTTTACTGAATGATTAAAAGCAGGAAGAGATGATTCGCGTTGCAAACGCTCACTCTATTGGGATCAACAGGTTCAGTTGGGCGTCAAACTCTAGATGTCGTCCGCCATTCAACAGAGCACGTCAAGATTCATGCCTTGGTGGCTGACAGAAGTGTCGAACTTATGGAGCAACAAGCTCGGCTTTTTCATCCTGAAATCGTTGTGATGATGGATGAAAAAGCTGCCCGCGAACTGCGTGGTCGGTTAAGAGATTTGCCCGTTAAGGTAGACCAGGGCATGGCTGGAATCATTGGCGCTGTTATTGCACCACAAGTGGATACGGTAGTCACCGCAATTTCTGGTCGGATTGGCTTAGAACCCACGCTTGCTGCACTAGAGGCGGGCAAAACGATTGCCCTAGCGAATAAAGAGACGTTGGTTGCAGCTGGAGACTTGGTCATGTCTACGGCTAGGAAGATGAAGTGTAAGATCCTCCCGGTGGATAGCGAGCATTCTGCAATTTTTCAATGTCTAGAGGAAAATAAGAACACGGTTGAAAAGATCATCTTGACGGCCTCAGGGGGTCCATTTTTCGGCTGGACGAAGGAACAATTAGCCACTGTCACGTTAGAAAAAGCGCTCTGCCATCCCAATTGGGAGATGGGTGCCAAGATCACCATTGATTCGGCAACCATGATGAACAAGGGGCTCGAGGTGATCGAAGCGCATTATTTATTTGATGCCGAGTATGATGATATAGAGGTTCTCATTCATCCTCAAAGCGTAGTCCACTCCATGGTTCAATACTGTGATGGTTCAGTACTTGCTCAGTTAGGTAGGGCGGATATGCGGTTACCAATCCAGTATGCTCTTAGTTATCCAACTCGCTGGAAGAACCCTTTTGAACGACTAGACCTACGTGGGAAAACATTAACCTTCCATGAGCCGGATTTGGAAGCTTTTCCGGCCCTTCGTATGGCTTACCAGGCAGGCAGACGAGGCGGAACGTTACCGGCTGTCATGAATGCTGCGAACGAAATAGCCGTCATGTCATTTCTTCAGAAGAAGGTTACCTATTTAGGAATTCGAAAAATTGTCGAAACAATATGCGCTGAACACAAGGTGATAGACAATATGGATTTGGGAAGCATACTCGATGCAGACAACTGGGCACGTCGACGAGCTTTGGAACTCTTATCGTAGTTCGGGGTTCGAGAAAAAAGGGGGGGATAAAGTGCTGACGACACTCGCCATAATTTTCGTTTTTGGAAGCATGGTCATGATTCATGAACTGGGACACTATATGGTTGCAAAATGGATTGGGGTTAAGGTCATCGAATATAGTTTCGGTTTTGGTCCGAAACTACTAGGTTATCAAGGTAAAGAAACGTTTTATGCTCTACGACTCATTCCCTTAGGGGGGTTCGTCAAACTTCATGGTATGGATGCTGAAATTGATGACAATGGCAAAGAAGTGATTGCTCCTATCCATGATGTGAGGAGTTTTAACAATAAGCCAGTTTGGCAGCGCATGGCGGTGATTGTGGCAGGACCAGTTATGAATTTTGTTTTGGCCATCATCCTATTTGTGGGCGTTTTTGCCTATCTCGGGATTCCAACTGCAGCCGATACTAATATCATTGGATCACTCGCTCCGGGAAAACCAGCCGTCACTGCGGGGATTCAACCCGGTGATAAAATTCTGGCGGTGAACAAAGAGCCAACGTTGGATTGGACGGGTTTGACGAAAGCCATTCATGCCAAACCGGATCAGGTGTTAAGTTTAACGCTGGAACGTGCCAAGGATCAGCAACACGAAACCCTGTCTGTTAAGGCAGAAAAGGATGCTGAAAGTGGCTACGGAATGATTGGGATTGCCCCGGAAGTCATTTACTCACCCGTCTCTATTCTCGAAGCCACCCGTTTTGGGCTAAAAAGAGCGGTGGACTTTACTAGTTTAATCATGGTGACGTTGACCCAGATGATTACGGGGAAGATTCCAGCGGATGTAGGCGGTCCAGTGATGATTGCTCAGGTCATTGGGGAAGGCGCCCACCAGGGTTTAGCAAACTTATTGAGTTTAACAGGCGTCTTAAGTATTCAATTAGGGCTCATTAACTTATTTCCTATCCCTGCACTCGATGGGAGCAGGCTCGTCTTCTTATTAATTGAGGGGGTAAGAGGGAAACCGTTAAAACCTGAGAAGGAAAATATGATTCACTTGGTCGGCTTCGTTTTGCTGATGGCCTTAATGATTGCCGTTACTTATAAAGACATCCTGCGCCTCTTTGTGAAAGCAAGTTAGTCAACTCTGGATCTAGGGGAGGAGGGAAACAGTTTGCAAAGGAAAACAACAAATCCAGTGTCAGTTGGGGCCGTTACAATCGGTGGCGAAGCCCCGGTTGTCGTACAATCGATGACCAATACGGATACACGAGATGTGGAAGCTACCTTGACACAAATCCACGCCTTAGCTGCTGCTGGGTGTGAAATCGTCCGTCTTGCAGTGTTGGATGATGAGGCTGCGTCGGCGTTAAAGCAGATTGCCGATCGCAGCCCACTCCCCGTGATTGCCGATATTCATTTTGACTATCGCTTAGCGATCCGTGCTATCGAACAAGGAGTTCATGGTTTGCGCCTAAATCCGGGGAACATTGGCGCTCGCTGGAAAGTCCAAGAGGTCGTGCGGGCTGTTAAGGAACGGCAGATCCCTATTCGAATCGGCGTTAACGCGGGATCACTAGAGAAAGAATTCTTAGAAAAATATGGCGGTCCTACTGCCGCAGGAATGATTGAAAGTGCCTTAGGACATATCCGCTTACTAGAAGAAGAAGGGTATCATAACATAAAGGTCTCGTTGAAAGCATCGTCGGTACCGCTGATGCTTGAGGCTTACCGAAAGATCTCTGACGTCGTCGATTACCCACTGCATTTGGGGGTGACGGAGGCAGGTACGGTACGCTCCGGCGTGGTAAAATCTGCTATAGGAATTGGGACCCTGCTGGCCGAAGGAATCGGAGACACGATACGAGTCTCACTCACCGGTGACCCAGTTCGAGAAATTCCTGTGGCACTGGAGATCTTGCGGGTTCTGGGCTTAAGAGAGCGCAGCGTGGAGTTAATCAGTTGTCCAACCTGTGGTCGTACCCAAGTTGACCTAGCCCTATTGGCGGAAAATGTTGAAGAGCGGTTAGCCCATCTTCCTGTATTGGACAAGCCCTTAAAAGTTGCGGTTATGGGTTGCGCCGTCAACGGACCTGGCGAAGCCCGCGAGGCAGATTTCGGAATTGCCGGCGGTAAAGGGATGGGAATTTTGTTTCGAAAGGGAGAGATTGTTGCTCGTTTCCCCGAGAATGAATTGCTCCCAGCCCTGCTCCGTGAAATCGAAGATTATGTCCTTGTTCATAGGAAACTGAGCAAAGATGACTATAAAGCGCTATTGTGAGCGAAAGGAATGGACATTATGCGAGTCAGCCAACTATTAAATCCCACACTCCGTGAGGTTCCAGCCGAGGCTGATGTGATTAGTCATCAGCTGATGGTTAAGGCAGGCTTGATTCGTAAGTCTGCGTCCGGACTATACAATTATTTGCCCCTGGGACTACGGATTTTAAAAAAGATGGAAACCATTGTTCGCCAAGAGATGGATGCCAAAGGCGGGCAAGAAATTCTTATGCCGATTCTGCAACCTGCTGAATTATGGAAAGAGAGTGGGCGTTGGGAGGTTTATGGAGCAGAGCTGATGCGTATCAAAGACCGTCATAATCGAGAGTTCTGCCTTGGACCCACGCACGAGGAGATCATTACTGACCTCATTAGGGGCGAAATCCGTTCCTACAAGCAGCTGCCACTCCTGCTTTATCAGATTCAGAATAAATACCGTGATGAGCGACGTCCGCGTTTTGGTCTGATGCGAGGACGGGAGTTCGTCATGAAAGATCTTTACTCCTTTGATCGGGATGAAGCCGGGTTGGATGAAAGTTACCTGAAAATGTACAATGCTTATTGTCGAATATTCACGCGTTGTGGTTTAGGTTACCGGGCCGTTGAAGCGGATGCCGGCGCAATGGGTGGCACTGGTGGGACCCATGAATTTATGGTTCTCGCTGATTCAGGAGAAAATGCTGTCGTATATTGTCCTGAGTGCAGTTATGCTGCCAATGTGGAAAAAGCGGAGTGTCGTCCCGAGATTATTGAAGATGTCTCACCGGAAGAACCGCGGAAATTGTTGGCTACGCCCAACGTAAAGAGCCTTGAAGACTTGGCGAAGTTCTTAACGGTACCGAAGACGATCCTCGTAAAATCCTTGCTTTATCAAGGAGATAAGACCTTATTCTTGGTACTGGTACGTGGAGACCGTGAAGTTAATGAAATAAAATTAAATAATGCCCTAGGTGGTTTCGCTTCCCTTAAGCTTGCCTCACCGGACGCTGTCTTGACGCTTCTTGGGTGTATGCCCGGGTCGGTGGGGCCTATTGAATTGCCTGCCGACCTTAGGGTGATTGCTGATGCAGAAGTTCCTCTGATGAATTCGGCTGTGTGCGGAGCGAATAAGGACGATTATCACTTTGTGAATGTCGTTCCAAGTACAGAGTTTAGGATTGATCAAGTGCTCGATTTGCGCATGATGCAACCCGGGGAAGCTTGCCTTAAATGTGGTGTTCCGCTTAAAGAAGCTAGAGGGATAGAAGTGGGACAAGTGTTTAAGCTGGGAACTAAGTATAGTAAAGCGTTAGGGGCAACCTTTCTAGACATAAACGGAGAAGAAAAGTTCTTTGTCATGGGTTGTTATGGGGTTGGCGTAAGTCGTTCAATCGCAGCCGCAGTGGAACAAAATCATGATGACTATGGTATTATTTGGCCGATGCCGCTAGCTCCCTACCAATGTATCATTGTACCTGTCACTACAAAGGAACCTCTCGTTTTGGAGGCGGCAGTGAACCTATATCTGGAGCTTCAGCGTTTAGGCGTGGAAGTGATTCTCGACGATCGCGATGAACGCGCTGGTGTGAAATTTAAGGATGCTGATCTAGTCGGATATCCAATACGAGTGACGATAGGAAGTAAAACGCTTGCAAATGGTCAGGTCGAACTGAAAGAACGGAAAACAAGTGAAACACAACTCGTCCTTATTGAGGAAGCTGCAGGGCAGGTAAAGAGTCTCATTGAGAAGGCTTTAAGGGCCTAGTTTAGGTAGGAGGAAAACCACATGGTTACGAATCTTCCCTTGATGGAAGTTCCGTTCATATTACAACTTCCTCCAGAAAAAATTGGGCCTTGGCAAATCGATCTGACGACGGTAAAACTCATACAGGTGGAGGTCTTTCCCAAACAAGGGAGATGGGTCCTCCACCTTTCTTCGTCGTTTGAGCTGGAGGAAGCCTGTTTGGCTGGCTTGGAAGCGCTGCTTAGGTCACAAGTTCCAGAGGTTAAGAAGGTTGAATGGTGTGTTGAATGT
This sequence comes from Desulfosporosinus sp., assembly GCA_035648035.1. Lineage (GTDB taxonomy): Bacteria > Bacillota > Desulfitobacteriia > Desulfitobacteriales > Desulfitobacteriaceae > Desulfosporosinus. The sequence continues at coordinate 28,693 of DASRMG010000115.1, forward strand.
GTGGTGCCAGTCACTTCGCTAAAAACCCTCTGTGAGAAGCACTGGGCAGCCATTGTTCAGGATCTTACGGCACAGCTACCTTCCATGAAAGGTTGGCTTGGTGAAGCCCGGTACGAAGTTTCGGACGAAGAACTAAGGCTATTCGTTCCTAATGCGTTAGGCATTGAATACTTCCACAGTAAGCAACACATTATTGAAAAATATTTCAAGACCCACTACGCCCTGGTGCCAAAACTTATATGTGAGCTAGACAACAGCGTAGATCCTGCGTCTATAGCCTTGCAAACGGAAACACTGGAATTCGAGCATTTAGAGCAAATTCGTGCCACTCAAACCAAACATGCGGAAACGGATAAAAAGCGAGTGTCGTGTTTGCTAGGTAAAGAATTTAAAGGAGAGCCTGTTTCCTTGCATGAGGTTCAAGACGAAGAACGTCAGATTATTGTGGTGGGGCAGGTATTTGGAATTGATTATCGTAAGCTGAAATCCGGTAGAGTTCTGCTAACCCTGATGATCACAGATAAGTCGGATTCAATCTCTTGTAAGGTTTTTCTAGAGAAAGAGCAACAGGACCTTGACCTTAAAGACGGAGAATGGGTAAAAGTTAGGGGAAGTGTTAAATATGACACTTATAATTCTGAGCTAACCCTGATGCCGAAAGACATGGTGCGGGCATCTGCTGTGATTCGCGAGGATCATGCCAAGGAAAAACGGATTGAACTACATTTACATACGCGCATGTCGACCATGGATGGCATGACTTCGGCCGATGAACTAGTGCAAAGAGCAAGCCACTGGGGTCATGAGGCAGTGGCGATTACTGACCACGGAGTGGTTCAAGCGTTCCCAGAGGCGGTTGATGCAGGGACCAAATATGGAGTAAAGGTCATTATGGGTGTTGAGGGGTATTTAATTGATGACTCTGCAGACGCTCTCCCTTTAAAGCAACAGAAAAGTCGTCATATCATTCTCTTGGTTAAAAATAAAGTCGGTCTTAAGAACCTTTATCGCTTAATTACTGCATCCCACCTTGAGTACTTTTATCGTCGCCCACGGATGCCAAAATCATTACTCCAAACTTATCGTGAAGGGCTGATCATCGGTTCTGCTTGTGAAGCGGGGGAACTGATCCAGGCAATTATGCGACATGAACCACGGGAAACGTTAAAAGCCATCGCTTCCTTCTACGATTATTTGGAAATTCAACCTATTGGCAACAATTTCTTCTTACTTCGTAACGGTCAGATACCTTCTGAGGATGGACTACGAGAAATCAACCGGACCGTGGTCTCACTGGGGCGCGAAATGGGTAAAGCGGTTGTGGCGACGGGTGACGTTCATTTCCTTGATCCAGAGGATGAGGCTTATCGACGAATTATTATGGCGGGCAAAGGGTTTAGCGATGCAGATGACCAAGCGCCCTTGTTCTATAAAACAACGGATGAAATGCTGGAAGAGTTCGCTTACCTTGGTACCGAAGAGGCATTTGAAGTCGTTGTACGTGCTCCTAAACGGATTAGTGACGAAATTGAAGTGTTGAAACCGTTCCCAGATGAGCTTTTCACGCCTAAGATACCGGGAGCAGAGGAAAAAATTGAGACGATGTCTTGGGAACGGGGTCGTGAAATGTACGGTGACCCACTTCCTGAGGTCGTCGTAGAACGCTTAGATAAAGAATTAAAGGCTATTATCGGTAATGGTTTTTCCGTGCTCTATCTGATTGCGCACTTATTGGTTAAAAAGTCAAACGAAGATGGGTATCTCGTGGGGTCGAGAGGGTCAGTTGGATCTTCTTTGGTGGCCACGATGACAGGAATCACCGAAGTCAATCCTTTACCGCCCCACTATCGTTGTGTGAATCAGGATTGTTTGCATTCCATTTGGATTGACGATGGGAGTGTCGGTTCAGGAGCAGATTTAAAGGATAAGGATTGCCCAAAATGCGGGCAACAGATGGCGAAAGATGGTCATGATATTCCCTTTGAGACCTTCTTGGGATTTAAAGGAGATAAAGTACCAGATATTGATTTAAACTTCTCAGGAGATTACCAGGGCCGAGCCCATCGCTTTACGGAAGATCTCTTTGGCAAGGATAATGTATTTAAGGCTGGGACCATCGCCACCATTGCCGACAAGACTGCGTTCGGCTATGTCAAAAATTATCTCGATGAGCGGAAACATCAAGTTAGACCGGCTGAAATGGCCCGTTTAATCAAAGGTTGCACAGGGGTTAAGCGAACCACGGGTCAGCATCCTGGAGGTCAAATGGTCATCCCTAAAGAATGCGATGTTTTCGATTTTACCCCCTTACAGCGACCCGCGGATGATCAAAAGTCCGATATCATTACCACTCATTTTGATTATCACTCTATTTCCGGCCGCTTAGTAAAGCTTGATATCCTAGGGCACGACGATCCAACGGCCATTAAAATGCTAGAGGATTTAACGGGTGTGGATGCTAAAGCAATTCGGTTAGATGATGCGTTGACCCTGTCGTTGTTTTCTAGTCCGGAAGCGTTGGGGGTAACCCCTGAGGAAATCTATTCTAATACGGGTACTTTCGGTGTTCCTGAGTTTGGAACTAAGTTTGTGAGACAAATGCTGGAGGATACTCAACCCAAGGGCTTCTCAGATTTGGTGCGTATTTCCGGGTGGTCCCATGGTACCGATGTCTGGATCGGTAATGCTCAAGAACTTGTTAAAGGTGGGTCAGTCGGCATTTCAGAGATTATTGCCTGTCGAGATGACATCATGGTCTATCTTATTTATCAAGGGCTAGTTCCCGCGCATGCCTTCAAAATTATGGAAGGCGTTCGGAAAGGGTATGGGCTAAAACCAGAACAAATTGAAGAGATGCACGCCAATAATGTACCCCAGTGGTACATTGAATCCTGTCTAAAAATTAAATACATGTTTCCAAAGGCACATGCCGTCGCATATGTGACCATGGCGTTCCGAATTGCCTGGTTTAAACTTAATTACCCAGAGGCTTTCTATGCGACGTTTTTTACAGTTCGAGCGGACGAGTTTGATATTGAAATCGCCATTCAGGGCAAAGAGTCTTGTAAAAAGACCGTTGAAGACATTGAACACAAAGGCAAAGAAGCCACTGCCAAAGAAAAGAACATGGCGACCATTCTTGAGATTGTGATTGAGATGTATGCTAGGGGCATTATTTTAAGAAGAGTCGATTTATGGGAATCTGCGGCGACAGATTTTTTGCTAACCCCAACAGGCATTTTACCGCCCTTCACGTCGGTGCAGGGATTAGGAGAAACTGCGGCTCTGAGTATTGTGACTCTGCGGGAGGGACAAGTCATCAAATCGATTGAAGATCTGATGACGCATTCAAAAATTAGCAAGACGATCATCGAAGTACTGAAGGTGCATGGGTCGCTTGAGGGGCTTCCAGAGACGAATCAGTTTAGCTTGTTCTAGGAACGTACAATGTCTAAACTGAGGATCACACTGTATATGATGTGGTCAGATGGTGATACTAATAGTACGATATTCATCGAGATGATTCAGCGGAATTAGAATGATGGAGGTAGAACTATGACCCATGTAGAAAATAAATTTGAGAATGTCAAGAATAAAGTTGTAGGGAAAACAAAGGAAGCTGTGGGAAAGACCACCGGTAACGAAGAAACGGAACTTAGAGGTAAGCTTCAGTCGAAAAAGGCGGATCTCAAAGATAAGTTTAACGAGACCAAGGAGAAAATTGCAGGAAAGATCAATGATAAGTTGGATGAAAAGGACCAAGACAAGCGGTAATAGTCGCTTTTGAGCCGAGGAAAAGTTATCATAGATTCCATTGCAGCGATATAGCCTATATCTTAATTTACTTGTAATTAAAGATATAGGCTATATTATTGGGATAGACAGGGTGCTGGGATTAAGTCAAGAGAGGTGAAAAGTAACGTGGATGAGCATCATCATAAACACAATCCTTCAGCTGCGGGACATACACACGATGCTTCAAAGCTATCTGGCATAAAAATATTCTGGGTAACTTTGCTGAATGCAACGATAACAATTGCTGAGATCGTAGGGGGAATACTTTCAGGAAGCTTAGCCTTATTGTCTGATGCTGTCCATAACTTAAGCGATACTTTAGCAATTGCCTTAGCATACTTCGCAAATAAGATAGCAAGAAAGCCCAAGGATGCTAAAAAGTCTTTCGGATATAAAAGAGCTGAAATTCTGGCAGCCTTTATTAACTCATCCGTGCTCTTGGTTATATCAATTGTGTTAATATTTGAAGCTTTTAAAAGATTAAACGCTCCTCAGAGTATTAATGGAACCTTGATGATCACAGTGGCCTTCATTGGACTTGTGGCCAATTTTGTTTCTGTATTTTTACTCAAGAATGATTCAAAACAAAACTTAAATATAAAAGCCAGCTATTTGCATTTGTTAAGTGACACAGTCTCGTCGGTTGGAGTTTTAATCGGAGGTGTCGCAATAAAGCTGTGGGGCGCAATCTGGATAGACCCCTTAATCACCGTGCTGATATCCTTGTATTTTTCCAGGGAAACCTGGCATGTGATCAGAAGGACCCTTGATATTTTAATGCAGTCATCCGCCGATCTCGATTATGAGGCAATAAAAAGGGAAATAGAAAAAATTGACAAGGTCAACAACATTCATCATGTTCATGCTTGGCTGATCAATGAAAAAACAATCAATTTTGAAGCACATATTGATATGGAGGATATGCGGCTATCTGAGGTGAAGAACGTTTATAACAAAATTGAGCAATATCTAAGGGATGATCATGGCATCAGCCATGTAACTCTGCAAGCAGAAGTGGATCAATGCAGTGACAAGCGTATTTTCAAGACTTAAACACTTGATGACATGTGGTTTGTGCGTTGATTCAAGATGCCTTTGACCGAGAATAGGAGGCGAGTATAGGATGATTTTATTAAACCACTATGGATTAATCAGAGCGGGTGTCGCCGTTCCTTATCTCGAAGTAGCCAATCCAACGTTTAATATTGAACGGATGAGACATTTAATTTTAAAGGCCTTCGCTCGTGGGGTTCAGGTGCTGGTATTCCCTGAACTGTGTGTTACTGGTTACAGTGCTGGAGATCTTTTTAATCAACGATTACTACTGGAGTCTGCGGAAGAAGCACTGGGGAATCTACTTCAAGCGACCAAAGAAACGAAGATGCTGATTGCGGTTGGAATGCCGATTGTGGCGGATAATCAATTGTTTAACTGTGCCGTCATGATCCATGAGGGACATATCTTAGGCGCCATTCCGAAAACTTTTATCCCAAACTACAGCGAATTTTATGAGAAACGTTGGTTTGCTTCGGCCGTCAATCGAATGTCTACTAAGGTGAAGCTATGCGGGGTAGAGGTTCCTTTCAATGAGAGGCTTCTGTTTAAAGATGAAAACTCCGAGCTGGTGGTCGGAGTGGAAATATGTGAAGATTTATGGATGCCGATCCCACCCAGCTCACATCATGCTCAACATGGTGCAAACTTAATTCTCAACTTATCTGCAAGTAACGAGATTGTAGGCAAGGCAGAGTATCGTAGAAATCTAGTGACGCAACAATCGGCTCGATGTATGAGTGCCTATTTATATACTTCGGCGGGGAATACCGAATCCACGACGGATGTTGTTTTCGGCGGTCATGCAATGATTGCGGAGAATGGTTCGTTATTGGCGGAAGATAGAATGAATGACGAAGAAACGTTGCTGATTAGAGACATAGATATTGAATTAATGTCCAACGACCGTAGAAAATTCAATAGTTTCATGGGTGACGTTGATCGAAAAAACTATGAGACGGTGACGTTCAGTCTTACATCCCCCTCGGTTCCGCATTTAGAACGACATACCAATCCACAACCGTTCGTTCCATCAAGTAAAGAAGATCGAGATGAACGGTGTTCTGAAATTTTCCGTATCCAAGCGACAGGACTAGCACAGCGGTTAGCAAAGACGGGTATTAAGAAAGCAGTCGTAGGTATTTCAGGGGGCTTAGATTCTACGTTGGCTCTATTAGTCACCTGTGCTGCCTTTGAGAAGCTCAAACTCCCTAATGAGAACGTCATGGGGGTGACCATGCCTGGATTTGGAACTTCAGGAAGGACGTATGGTAACTCACAGAACTTGATGAAAGGTTTAGAAGTTACCACGCAGGAAATATCCATCAAAGAGGCCTGTATACAACACTTGAAGGACATCGGACATGATTTATCCGTGTATGACGTTACCTATGAAAATGCTCAGGCGAGAGAACGGACGCAAATCCTGATGGATATCTCCAATCAAGTGGGTGGGCTTGTCGTGGGAACGGGGGATTTATCGGAATTGGCGCTTGGATGGTGTACCTATAACGGAGATCAGATGAGCATGTATGGGGTTAATTCTGGTATCCCAAAGACGCTGGTTCGTTATTTGGTCACTTGGTACGCCGAGAGATCTAAACATACCATGGCAAAAAAAGCCTTGTTAGATATACTAGAAACCCCCATCAGTCCCGAATTGCTCCCGCTTGATGAAAAGGGGAATATTCAACAAAAGACGGAAGACATTGTCGGCCCGTATATCTTACACGATTTTTTTCTTTACAACCTGCTCCGCTTTGGGTATACACCTTTAAAAATTGTTCTGTTAGCTGAAAATGCGTTTGAAAACTATACGAGGGAAGAGATTGTCCACTGGCTCAAGGTTTTTTGCAAACGGTTTTTTATGCAACAATTTAAACGTTCTGCCATGCCCGATGGTGTCAAAGTAGGTTCGATATCGCTCTCTCCTAGAGGCGATTGGAGAATGCCAAGTGACGCCAGTGCTGAGATTTGGCTTAAATTCTAGAAAAGAGGCAGTGAAACAGTGAAATAGTGTAATATCAAAATTACCAGATCGTTTTTTTGACGGTCTGGTAATTTTTGTGTTAAAGATTAAATCTTAGCAGGACATGAAGGGGAAAAGTAGAATATTTATAAGGACTTAGACTTTCAAGAGAGGAATGGAGATCTGTATATGTATATGTATTTATACATAATGATTCTATTTATAGTAGGTATTTATTCTATCAGTAAGTATATTTATTTATACCGTATAGGGAAGTACAATCCGTACATATTTTCAAAATCGACTGATCAACATCCATTATCTACCGTTGGGTTATCTATAGCAGGTTACTGGTCCACATATAAGTTATTAATGACGATTAAACCGTCCTTTTTTATTGCGCTAGTATTTTTCATTGTTTTTTTTGCTTGTTATACAATTTTTATCAGTGTCTTGAATTATTTAACGTACGTAAAATCTAAAGACCGCAAAATTATAGTTCATACTGTCGTACTTTATTTGATAGGGATTGGATTTTTCTTTTGCTTATATATGGTGAATATGGATCCACACGGCCCAAGCTCAGTTTTAACCAATCAATTAGATCAAAGTAAACTCATAACCTTAGACGAAGACAAGCTATATTTAGATGGAAATACTGAAAGCAATATCAACAATTATGGATTAGTTGCTGAAACAAACGATTCAATCTTTTACTTAGATATTGAAAAAAACACTTTATGCAGAACAGACAGAGATTTAAGTTATCAAGTCGTTTTATTTGATCAAGACTCCGAAAAAGGGAAGGATACAATCAACGTTATTGGCGACTGGGTGTTTTTTAGGCAAGGCAAAGAAATTAAAAGAATGAAAATTGATGGTAGTAATGTGAATCATCTTTTCACAGGTTATTCTATTCAGATGCATGTCGTTGGAAATTGGATTTATTTCCTGAATCTCAGTGACAGTAGTAAGCTATATAAAATGGATGTTAATGGTCAAAATAGAGAGGTCCTATGCGATAAAGAAGTCTATGATATGGCCATATATGATGGGAAAATATATTACAGCTATGACTATAAAAAGGAAAGTTATTTAGAAGTTATGAATTTGGATGGAACAGGAAAACAGTTGCTAATAAATGTAAAAACGAGAAACATGGTGGTAGACAAAGATTATATTTATTATAATGATGTTGATGATAAACTATATAGGTTGTCGTTAAAAAGTAATTCAGTTGAAGCATTATCTACAGAATTAATCATGAAATTTGTTAAAGATGATCATTGGATATTTTATACGTTGAAAGCACCCATCGATTCTAGGGAGAGATTTAAAGGCCTATATAGAATGAATCTTGATGGTAGTAATGTCGTAGCGTTAAATAGTGACGTTTATTTAGATGAGTTAGGACTTGGAATTTCTGAAGATTGGATTTTCTATGGTTCACTTTCAAGAAGTGGCACACCTAGAAGCACAGATAGAATTAAGAAAGATGGAAGTTATTAAAGACCTTTTTGTTTAGGGACTTCATCGAGATAGCCTGAGTTTTTAAGAACAATGTAGGCACCTCTGAGTGTTTGGGGTAAAAAGTACAGACCCACAATTTTTACGGGTTTTCCAGCGCCACGTAGGTTTTTATCATCCCCCCTAGCTATGGCTTCCAGAATTCTTCGTTCGGTAAGAAGACTAAAACTATCCTTCATCATACTATCACCTCACAATTACAAATGACGTCGCTGCATATGCTGTATTATATGCAGACGTTAACAAAGCGAGTGTTGCTTTTGTTAATAAATATCCCCTAATCGGATGAATTCATTCCAGAGTTCGATAATACCATAAAATAAGGGCCGAATAGAGTAAATTAATTTACACGATTGCCGAAGGTGTTAGACTTAAAAAGGAGAAGTATAACATCTTCTGTCTATTGAAGTAGAATGTTTTTAGGATAATGGTAAATCCACATGGATTCTTTGTTTTTCACGTCCTAGTATGAACGAAGGTTGCAATTTACTATGCATATTATTTCTAATAATGCACTTAAACCCTTTAAGGCCAGGCATCCAGATAATTAATTACAAATTTTGGAAGTGCCATATTTTATTTAAGATTTCGACAGTGTCTTTAACGTATAATTACTATAGGGTCAACAACCGCCTTGAAAGGAGAAACTGTGAGCAGTAATACCCTGGAAGACGGGATGTTGACGAAGGGGTAAGGTATAAAGATGACGAAAGAGGGAACGAGAGTGTAGGGGCAACCATGAATGACTAAATTGAAAGGCGGGATGTTGACGAATGAGTAAGGTAATAAAGATCATTGTGGCGGATGATAACCGTAATTTATGTCAGATGTTAAAGACCTATATTGAAGATCAAGACGATCTAAGCATTGTTGGTGAGGCTCATAACGGATTAGAGGCCATGGAACTTGTTCAAACTCAGGATCCAGATTTAATCATACTTGACTTAGTGATGCCAAGTTTGGATGGATTAGGCGTCTTGGAACGGCTTAATGCTCGGACTTCGATGTTGAGACCTAAAATTATTATGCTAACGGCTTTTGGACAGGAATCTCTCACGCACCAGGCTATGACGCTCGGTGTGGATTATTTCATTCTAAAACCCTTTGATTTAGACATTCTAGGTAAACGGATCAGAACTTTAGCGCAGGATCTCCCGTCAACAGCTCCAACTCAGTATTCAGCCACGTCACCCATTGTGACAACAGGAGGAAGTGGCCTTAATCTACTCGCTGAAGTGACCAATGTAATGCACAAGATTGGGATTCCTGCCCATGTAAAAGGGTACCAATATATTCGTGAGGCCATATTGATGGTGGTGGAGGATGTGTCTTTGTTAGGGGCGGTCACCAAGGAACTTTATCCGGGAATTGCGAAAAAGTATGATACTGCTTCTAGTCGGGTAGAACGGGGTATTCGTCATGCCATTGAGTTAGCGTGGGAGCGGGGTCATACAGATACTCTAAAACAGATTTTTGGATATTCTATGAATGTTGACCGACAAAAACCCACTAACTCTGAATTCATAGCGATTCTTGCAGACAAATTCAGGGTAATGGGTATGGTTAGCTAGAGCTGGGCCTTAGCAGTTATATAACAGCGTAATACATTATACTTTCCATTAACGTATTGACACCTGTACTCTAATGGCTTAATATCAACATCAATAGCTGGTGTAATAAGATTTAACACAATGAAGGGAAGTCCTAATTTCATGTTGTGTAGAGAGCTGACGGTTGGTGAAAGTTAGTCTAACATGATGAAGGATTCCATCCTGGAGTGGCCAATGATGAATTGTGACGGGTTCCGCCCGATAAAGCGGATAGAAGTTGGCAGGATCCGGAAGGATCCCGCAACATGGGTGGCAACGCGGGAATAACCTCTCGTCCCTTTATTGGGACGGGAGGCTTTGTTTATTTCTAAGCGTTTTTTTAGCTTAGCAATTCTATGTTAAAAAATAGAAAGAGGGTTTAAAAAATGGCGAGAGTTTATAATTTTGCGGCAGGTCCGGCTGTATTACCCGAAGAAGTACTTAAAGAAGCAGCAGAGGAAATGTTGGACTACAAAGGGACTGGTATGTCAGTGATGGAGATGAGTCATCGCTCCAAAGCTTTTGAAAAAATTATTGGGGATGCAGAAACAGATTTGAGAGATTTGATGAAGATTCCTGACAATTACAAGGTGCTGTTTCTTCAAGGTGGAGCCTCACAGCAGTTTGCGATGATTCCGATGAACTTAATGAAAAACAAAGTAGCAGATCACATTAACACAGGACAATGGGCGAAAAAGGCGATCGCAGAAGGTAAACACTACGGAAAGATCAACGTACTAGCCTCTTCTGAAGATAAGACGTTCACCTATATCCCAGACCTAAAGGGTCTGAAAATCTCTGATGATGCTGATTATGTGTATATATGTCATAACAATACAATCTATGGGACTAAATTTAACGAATTGCCAGATATTGGGGGGAAGATACTTGTCGCTGATATGTCGTCTGATATATTGTCTGAACCCGTAGATATCACGAAATATGGACTTATTTTTGCTGGCGTTCAAAAGAACATTGGACCGGCAGGCGTGGTTGTGGTAATAATTCGTGAGGATTTAATCTCGGAGGAAGTATTAGCCGGAACTCCAACCATGTTGAAATACAAAACCCATGCCGATAACAAGTCACTCTATAACACCCCACCGGCCTATGGTATTTACATCTGTGGCAAAGTCTTTAAATGGCTACAAAAACTAGGTGGACTTGAAGCAATGAAGAAAATCAATGAGGAAAAGGCCGCTGTATTATATGATTTCCTTGATTCAAGTAAAATGTTTCGAGGAACCGTCGTAAAGAAAGATCGTTCGATGATGAACGTACCCTTTGTCACAGGATCAGACGAATTAGATACTAAGTTTATCAAAGAAGTTAAAGCAGCTGGATTTGAAAACTTAAAGGGACACAGAACCGTGGGTGGTATGAGAGCCAGTATCTACAATGCCATGCCAATCCAAGGCGTTAAATCTCTAGTGGAATTTATGAAGGAATTTGAAGCACACAATCACTAATATAAACTGAAGAAATAAGGAGTGGGCGTAATCATGTTTAAGATAAACTGTTTAAATCCTATTGCAAATGTGGGAATGGATCTATTGACGGATGACTATGAGACGGTTGATTGTTGCACTGAAGCATGTGCACTTCTCGTAAGAAGTGCAAGTGTTCATGAGTTGGAGTTACCAAGTGACTTAGAGGCCATTGCCAGAGCGGGAGCCGGAGTTAATAATATACCTCTTGATCAATGTACTGAAAGTGGCGTGGTCGTCTTCAATACGCCTGGTGCTAATGCGAACGGAGTCAAAGAAATTGTCATCGCCGCACTATTAATGATTTCTCGTAACCTAATAGAAGGCATTAATTGGGTTAAGTCCGTAAAAGACGATACAGAACTGGCTAAACTCGTTGAAAAGAAGAAGTCCAAATTTGTAGGGACGGAAATCGTAGGAAAAAAACTTGGTGTCATTGGACTTGGCGCTATCGGAGTTTTAGTAGCTAATGCAGCGAATAAATTAGAGATGGAAGTCTACGGCTATGATCCATTTATTTCCGTCGATACTGCCTGGAAGCTTTCAAAATATATTAAGCATAGTAAGTCGCTAGATGAGATCTTTAGAGAATGTGATTTTATTACAGTTCACGTGCCTTTAACCGATCAAACAAATGGAATGTTCAATAAGGAAACCTTTGCTATTATGAAAGATGGCGTTCATATCTTAAACTTTTCGAGAAATACCCTAGTGAATGACGATGATATGATTGAAGCGTTGAAATCTGGAAAAGTAGGTAGATATGTCACGGATTTCCCCAATCCAAGGTTAGCAGATATGGATCAAGTGATCGCAATTCCACACTTAGGAGCGTCTACGAAAGAATCAGAAGATAACTGTGCAATAATGAGTGTAAAGCAATTGAAAGAATACCTTGAAAATGGGAATATAAAAAACTCCGTGAACTATCCGAACTGTGACATGGGTGTATGTACTTATACTGGGCGGATCGCCATTAATCATAGGAATATTCCTAATATGCTCAGCCAATTTACCTTAGCTTTTGCTGTAGAGGGCATTAACATTTCTGAGATGACTAATAAAAGTAAGGGACAATATTCTTATGCGATACTCGATATTGACTCCCCTTCGACCCCACAGATAGCGCAGAAACTCAGAGAAATTAAAGGTGTGCTTAAAGTTAGAATTATTAAGTAAACTTGTTCAGTTAAGGCTTAAAATCTGTTGGATGAGCCTTGGGAAATAACTAAATTGTTTGGAGGTCGGTATCCTTGGCTACGATAAAACCTTTTAAATCGGTGAGACCTAGAGAAGATATTGCCATGAGAGTTGCGGCACTCCCCTATGATGTTTATAGTCGTCAAGAAGCCTTAGAAGAAGTCATAAAAGAACCTCTATCGTTTTTAAAAGTAGATAGAGCCGAGACGCAATTTGCTACGGACTCTAACCCGTATGATGCAACGGTTTATGAGAAGGCAAGAGATATCCTCCAGGATATGATCAAGGAAGGCCTATTAATTAAAGAAGGTCAACGCTGTTATTATGTCTATGAACTGACGATGGAAGGCCGTTCACAGACGGGCTTAGTCGGCTGTGCAGCGATTGAGGACTACCTAAATAACGTGATAAAAAAGCATGAGAAAACTAGAGAGGACAAAGAAATCGATAGGACAACTCATGTCGATGTTTGTAATGCTCAAACTGGACCGATATTTTTAGCGTATCGTTCTCAAAAAAACATCAATGACGTTGTGGATGTGATCAAGAAGACAACGCCTTTATACGATTTTGTAGCGCCTGATAGCGTGAGACATACTGTGTGGAAAATAGATCATGCGACGGACCTAGAAACGATCGATACAAGCTTTCAAAATGTAGACAGTGTCTACATAGCAGATGGCCACCATAGAGCCGCTTCAGCAGTGAAGGTTGGATTAAAAAGAAGAGTGGAAAATCCAGGGTACACTGGAGAAGAGGAATTCAACTTTTTCCTTTCTGTACTTTTTCCACATGACCAATTGATGATTTTAGACTACAACCGTGTGGTAAAAGATTTAAATGGATTGAATAAACAAGCGCTTTTATTTGAAATTGCTAAAGATTTTTCAGTCGAAGAGATAGGGTTGGAACCCTATAAACCTTCAGAAAAGGCTAGCTTTGGGATGTACTTAGAAGGATTGTGGTATAAGTTAACGGCAAAGCCTGAGATACGTTCTGAGGATTCTGTTGAGGATCTTGATGTTTCACTACTTCAAAAACATATATTAGGTTCCGTACTAAATATAAAAGATATAAGAACGGATAAAAGAATAGATTTTGTCGGTGGTATTAGAGGGCTAAGAGAACTTGAAAGAAGAGTCAATCGTGATATGAAGGTTGCTTTTTCTATGTATCCAACATCAATCAACGAGTTGTTTGATGTATCCGATGCAGGTCAATTGATGCCTCCCAAGTCGACATGGTTTGAACCTAAGATAAGAAGTGGATTGTTTATTCATGAGTTGAAGTAAAAGCGAATTGAAATTGGAAGCTTAAAAACAAGTATATAGGGCCTGTAGCAGATCGTCTTTGGACGGTCTGCTACAGGCCTTGAAACAGGGGCGAAGGTTTTATGAAGTATGTTATGACAAATATAAAAGAATTAGATCAAGGCGTGGGAAATATACATAATCATGAGTACATCATAGAAAGGGGAACAATAAAGGATATCGATGAATTAGAGGATTTATATAACGACCTAAATGATCACTTGAAATTAGGTACCAATTATGCAGGCTGGGCCAAAGGGATATATCCAATTCGAGAAACGGCGGTTAGAGGCATTCAGAATGATACGCTATTTGTGCTTAAAATAGACTCGACGATTGCAGGCTCTATGATATTAAATCATGAACCTGAAACTGCATATGCTCAAGCGACTTGGGGAATTGAAGCAGACTATAACGATGTTTTCGTGATCCATACGCTTGTAGTTTCTCCAAAGTATATGAATCATGGTATTGGGAAGAAATTGATGCAATTTGCAAGAACATACAGTCTGGAACAAGGTATGAAAACAATCCGCTTAGATGTGTCTATTCATAATACGCCGGCAATCTCCTTATACGAAAAGTGTGGCTATGAATATCTAGGAACGATTGATTTGGGCTTAAATATTCCTGATCTAGTGTGGTTCAAACTGTATGAGATAGTTTTTTAAAGTAAATACAAGAGTCAAGAGTGGTCATTTACAACGAATTATTGAGAATATCCTGTATTTGAAATGAATACAGGATATTTGTATACTCTTAAGAAAAATGCAATAATGTTTTGACAACTTAGTTCGACTACGAGAGCCTTGAGCATATCCTTACAGGGGAGCTTGGCTGAGCATTTAATTAGGAGGCCTTTAATGATAACATTTATGACGAATTGGTTTACAGCATATGGCGTTGATGGGATTACAGCTGGATACTTGGCTACTGGGGTATTAGTTATATTTATAGCCTTGCTCAGTATCGCTGGAAACTTAATTACGAGAAAAGTGATTCTCAGACTTCTTTCCCATTTCATTCATCATAATAAACGATACAAATGGGACAATGTCATGTTAGAAAGAAAAGTATTTCATAAATTATCTCAGATAGTACCGGCAATCATCATATATTTGTTTGCCTCAGCATATTCGTTAATGGTTATTGAGAGATTTTCACAAGCCGTCATAGTTTTAGTTGGAATTTCTGTTATTGATGCATTATTTAATTCTGTGGATGACATTTATAGAGCTTATGAGGTTTCTAAGAATAAACCCATTAAAGGCTATCTGCAAGTAGGGAAGATATTTACATATATCTTAGGCGGAATTGTCATCGTTGCAACCATCATTGGACAAAGCCCATTACTATTGTTAAGCGGTATAGGGGCTTTAACTGCGGTTCTTCTATTGGTATTTAAAGATTCATTACTGGGCTTGGTGGCAGGTATTCAGTTGTCTGCCAATGACATGATCTGCTTGGGTGACTGGATTGAAATGCCCAAATATGGTGCGGACGGAGATGTCATCGATATATCGCTTAATACAGTTAAAGTAGAGAATTTTAACAAAACTATAACGACCATACCCACCTATGCACTTGTATCCGATTCGTTTATAAACTGGCGTGGCATGACCCAATCAGGTGGAAGAAGAATTAACCGTTCTATATTTATTGACACTGCGAGTATCACTTTTTGTACGGATGAAATGTTAGAAGAGTTCAATAAAATCCATTATCTGACCGACTATTTAAGGAATAAGAGACATGAAATAGACCTCTATAACTTGAAAAATAAGA
This sequence comes from Desulfosporosinus sp., assembly GCA_035648035.1. Classification (GTDB taxonomy): domain Bacteria; phylum Bacillota; class Desulfitobacteriia; order Desulfitobacteriales; family Desulfitobacteriaceae; genus Desulfosporosinus. The sequence continues at coordinate 44,408 of DASRMG010000115.1, forward strand.
TTGACACGTCACATTCAATTAATGGCAGGCGTCTGACAAACATTGGCATATTCAGAGCTTACATTGAGATTTATTTGAGAAAGCATCCCAAGATACATCAAGAAATGCTGCAGATGGTGAGACAATTGCCGCCTGGGGAATTCGGATTACCCCTTGATGTTTATGCCTTTACCAATGAGACTGAATGGATCAATTATGAAAATATACAATCAGATATCTTCGATCATTTATTAGCAGTCGTGCCACAATTTGGACTTAGGATTTTCCAGAAACCCACGGGCTATGATATTAAACTAGGATTAAAAGGCCCGATGATCAAATAAAAAGGGAATGTTTCCGATTATTTTCTGCTAACTTGGAAGGGAATGAAGGGGGAAATGTGGAATCATTAAATGGCAACGATCAACGGGGTGGAAATTGAGAACTTATGATTAGTCGCTGTAGAACATAGCGTTGTCCAGATGAGAAAAGAGACAGAGATATTTCGAGTTAAGAACCTTGAATTAAACAAAAAGAACGATGAAATTGAGAAAAATGCTCGGCTTCTTGCTATAGGGAATCAAGAACTGACAAAGCTCCATGAACAGTTGAAGGAAACACATCAAAGATTGCAAATCCTTTCCACCTTTGATGTGGTCACTGAAATTCCTAATCGTCGTTGCCTTGATGATACACTCAAACGAGAATGGAATCGCTGCTTGCGGGAAGGCAAATCTCTATCTCTAATTATCATAGATATTGATCATTTTAAACCCTATAACGATCACTACGGTCACTTGCAGGGCGACATATGTTTAAGAAAAGTTGCCAAAGCACTCGCTAGTGTGGTGAAGAGATCTTGTGATTTTATCGGGAGGTATGGCGGGGAAGAATTTGCTGCAATTTTAGCCAATACAGATGATCTCAATGCTACGAAAGTTGCGGAACAGATGAGGAAGTGTATTGAAGAGTTGAAGATCATCCACGAGGAGTCTTCAACCGGGCCCTACATTACCATTAGCCTAGGCGTAGCCACAATGATCCCAACGTTCAATAATAGTTTCCTAGAATTAATAAGTACTGCTGATGAAAAGTTGTATCAAGCTAAAAGCCAAGGGCGCAATCAGGTTTGTACTGTCACGAAATATTGAACCAGGGGTTGAGTCAATTTACTGAAAATTGACTCAACCCCTGGTCTTTTTTGACGTTGATTATCAAGGGATCAAGAACCGCATTAATAGAAATAATAATTCGTATAAATAAATTTGTTGACGGATTATGGTGGGTGGCATATAGTGACAGACATCGAGTCAAATAAAATGTGGACATACAGTTAACTCGTCCTGCCTTACGTGATAATAAGCACCGAATAATTACGGGTGTATATGATATTTTAATGGGGGTGCATTTATATGCGCGTTGTTATTGTGGGGGCAGGTAAATTAGGTTTTAGCCTCGCCGAGCGTTTAGCCGCAGAGGAGCACGAAGTGATCGTCATTGAACAAGAGGAAGAACGACGATTGATCGTGCAAAATAATTTGGATGTCATGGCTATAGTCGGAAATGGAGCAAACCCACAATTTCTAGCCAATTCAGTGGCCCAAAAAGCTGATCTATTAATAGCCGTCACAGCTAGTGATGAGGTTAATATGATTGCTTGCATGGCTGCCAAAAAAATAGGAATACCTCAGACTATTGCAAG
>DASRMG010000116.1:0-2530 GCA_035648035.1 Desulfosporosinus sp.
GCCACGGCGCATCCGGCTGAGTGCAGTGCGAATTTCAAGATCAGCGCTGCGATGCGTTTCAAGATTAATCCATATTATATATGCAAACCCAACCCAGTACCCAACTAGGCTACCGAGATAGGATTGTCGGCCTGATATGGCAATCCCCAGTAATATACAAGCGGTTCCACTCCATAAGGCTATGATGCTACTTTTTATCATTGGAAGCCCCAAACTCTATTAAGGTCGTCACTAGGTAAACTGCTCCCAATACTAGACCTACTAACATTAAGCCGAGTGTTAACCAAGGTCTAGTACCCCAGCGGCCATCCAAGTAACGTCCTGCGAAGAATCCTACTCCGACTAATCCTGCCACCGAGGTCGAAATAGTAGACCCCATCGTAACAGCTCTCTGCCAAGATTTTTGGTTTTTCGCCATCTTTCTTCGTTCCTTTTCTAAGTAATAAATATATTCTATCTCCTTTGAGAGTGAGATGACACTATTCTCTCCGCTTAGGCACATTCAAGAAAATAACCAGTCAGTATGCCAGTCTATTTCGTGTCATACTGCGTCGGCATGTTCACCTAATAGCCCCGCTATGAGGTAAACATACCTCCTTGTCTGACGCAAAATATCCAAGGCATCTTTGACTTGTTATTTTCTTTCATATGCCTTACGCAGATAAAAGAATTCATCAATGTGTATGTTTACCAAATTTCATATTATTCATAATAATATTTATATATTACCACACTTTGGCCTTGGTTTGTGCTTTTTTATACATTGTTTTTTTCTATCGCCGGACCTAATTTCCTGAAATGATTTCCGCGATTCGGTCTGCTGCACATCCGTCTCCATACGGATTACTAGCCATAGCCATTTTCTGATAGGCGTTTTCATCGCTTAGAAGACGATTCAGTTCCATGAATACTCTGTCATACTCTGTCCCCACAAGTGATACCGTACCAGCTTCCACAGCTTCAGGACGTTCTGTTGTATCCCGCACCACCAAGACAGGCACGCCCAGCGAAGGGGCCTCCTCCTGAATCCCTCCCGAGTCTGTCAATATCAAATGGGATCGTGCCATTAAATTTACAAATGGTTCATAGTCCATAGGTTCAACAAGATTGACCCTTGGATGGGAGCCTAGTACTTCGGTGACAACTTTGCGGACCTTTGGGTTCTTATGGACTGGAAATATTACATATGTATCCGGGAATAAATCAAGAGTACTCTGCAAAGCTTGATAAATCTGACGCATCGGTTCACCGAGATTCTCCCTACGATGGGTGGTGACCAAGATCATCCTCGATGCTTCTCCTCGTTTAAGGATTGTCTCAATATGAGGGTCAAGAAATCGATACTCTGATTTGATTGTGGCTAATAAAGCATCAATGACAGTATTACCTGTTACAAAGACCTTTTCCGGTTCAACGCCTTCTTGCAAGAGATTGCTTTTCGCTGTTTCCGTAGGAGCGAAATGGAGATCCGTAAGGACGCTGGCCAGTTTACGATTTATTTCTTCTGGAAATGGCGAATACTTGTGACCCGTTCGAAGTCCCGCTTCAACGTGTCCTACTGGGATTTGCGCATAAAAGGCGGCCAGCGCAGCTACAAACGTGGTTGTTGTGTCTCCATGTACCAGTACAAGGTCTGGGAGTTCACGTTGATAAACCTCTTTGAGTCCACAAAGCGCCCGTGTGGTAATATCCGTCAGCGTTTGTCCCTGCTTCATGAGGTTCAGATCAAAATCAGGAACTATTTTGAACAAGTTCAAAACCTGATCTAACATCTCTCGATGCTGAGCTGTCACTGTAACCTGACAAAGAATTGATTTGTTCTGTCGAAGTGCTCGGACTACCGGAGCCATTTTTATGGCTTCCGGGCGTGTCCCAAACACGACCATCACTTTTTTAGGACTTTTCACGTTTTTACTCCCTTCATTCTATCTTGAGGCTCGTTTCGCAATGTTCTAGGCACAAAAGTTATGTATCGTGTCAAGCCCATCACTAATTGTCGAGTTGCACTAGCTCTAAGCCTGCTTCTTTTGCCATGCCCACAGCAAGTTGATCTGGGTAGGATTGCGCATAGACTACTCGTCTTATCCCAGCATTGATGATCATTTTTGTGCATTGGACGCAGGGTTGCAGGGTCGTATAAAGCTCTGCTCCTGCTATCGCAACCCCATGCTTAGCCGCTTGTATGAGAGCATTTTGCTCGGCATGCACAGCACGGCAGATCTCATGACGCTCTCCCGAAGGAACGCTTAAGATCTGCCGCAAGCAACCGACTTCAGCACAATGTAGGAGTCCCGAAGGACTCCCATTATAGCCTGTGCTTAATATTTGCTTTTCTTTAACCATCACAGCTCCAACTTGTCGGCGTAGGCAGGTTGAGCGCCCAGCCACTACGAAAGCCAACTGCATAAAATACCTATCCCAACTTGGGCGTTTTGCCTGTGTCATCATTTTGTTCCAAACAATCGGTCCCCTGCGTCACCAAGTCCCGGTATGATATATCCGTGTTCATTTAAGCACTCATCCACTGCAG
>DASRMG010000117.1:0-5260 GCA_035648035.1 Desulfosporosinus sp.
AAATGGGAATTCCCAGGTGGCAAAATTAAACTTGGAGAGACACTTCAGGATTGATTAAAAAACATAAATTAAGAAAATAACACATAAGCTAAGGAGTTTTCTATGTCTAACATCCAACTCTACGAATCTATTATCAATAAAGCTTTAGAGGAAACCCTTAATAAGATAGAAGTATTAAAGGGCGTTCATAAAGATAAGTTAGATCCTGTTAGCTCGGGGTCTGTTTTAGCTGCGTACATACAAACTGTCCTCGAATCGGGGTTGAGGCATTATAAGAAACCTGAACATTTGTCATTTCAAATAGATGTGGTGAATCAAGTGATTGAGCACCTAGGTGGGATTCTTAAAGATAAAGAACTCAATCAGTTTCAGATTATGGAGGATCATATATTAAGGGGAATTACCGAGAAACTACTTTCAAAGGATAGATTTAAGGAACTTATTCCGGTGTCTTCTGTTGCTAGAAGTAGCTTGTTTACCGGCGGAGATCATGAACCGAAAGTTTATATGGAACTAAAGCGAGAAATCGCATCGGCAGATGGGATTGATTTGTTGGTGTCATTCATCAAGCATAGCGGTCTAAGGCTGATTTATGATGATTTGTTAGAACATACGAAGACCAAAAAATTGCGAGTTATTACCACAAGCTATATGGGCGCGACGGATTTTAAGGCGGTGCAGCTATTGGCACAGCTCCCAAATACAGAGGTGCGAATTTCTTATGACACAAACCACACACGGCTTCATGCAAAGGCTTACTATTTTCATAGGGAGTCGGGTTTTAGTACGGCTTATATTGGCTCATCTAATCTTTCAAAGGCAGCACTTAGTGAGGGGACTGAGTGGAATCTTAAGGTGTCTGAGTATTCCTCATTCGAACTGATTCAAAAATACCGAATCACCTTTGAGACATACTGGAATATTGGGGAGTTCCAAAGCTTTGATCCTGAAAAACTTGAGGATGTCAAAAGACTTAAAGTAGCACTGGAGGAAGAGTCAAATAAACAAGATTCTGATAGTCCACAGTACTATTTTGATATTATTCCCTATGCCTACCAGCAGACTATTTTAGATCGTTTGCAAATTGAACGTGAGGTTTATGGGTCATATCGAAATTTAATTGTAGCGGCCACCGGCACTGGGAAAACAGTTGTTGCGGCCTTTGATTTCAAGCAGTTTTATAAGGACAAACCAGGGGCAAAAATTTTGTTCTTGGCGCATAGAGAGGAAATTTTGAAACAAAGTCTGTCAGCTTTTAGGGGTGTTCTTAGGGATGCCAATTTTGGTGAGCTTTGGGTAGGTGGGTATCAACCTCAAGATTATCAGCATGTTTTTGCTTCGATTCAGACTCTTAATAGTAGTGGACAGTATTTGAAATTTGTGCCGGAACACTTCGAATACATAGTATTAGACGAATCTCACCACGGCGCCGCTGGTTCTTATCGTAAGGTTCTTGAGCACTTTAAGCCCCAGATTTTACTGGGTCTTACTGCTACGCCAGAGCGGATGGATGGTGTGGATATTTTAGCGGACTTTAATAATAGAATTGCATATGAAATAAGGCTAAGAGAAGCCATTGATAGAAACTTGCTATGCCCTTTTCATTATTTCGGAGTCTCAGACGAGACAGATCTGAGTCAAATTAAATGGCAGAGTGGGCACTATGATCTTGCAGAACTTGGTGTTAAATTCATAGGCAACGAGCAGCGTAATAGTGGGATTATAAAGGCGATTGATCGGTATGTTATTTCCACTGCTAAGATGAAGGCGCTTGGTTTTTGTGTCACTAAGGATCATGCTCGTTATATGAGCCAAGTGTTTAATGAGCGTGGTATACCTGCAATGCATTTGGATGCCGATTCTTCTAAGGAAGAGAGGCAGACAGTTCAAGGAAAACTACTCAAAGGCGAAATTAAGGTCATCTTTGTTGTGAATCTTTACAACGAAGGCGTCGATATTCCAGAAATCAACGTGGTCTTGTTCTTAAGACCGACTGAATCGGCTACGGTCTTTATCCAACAGTTGGGTAGAGGCCTGCGGCTTCATCGGGATAAGGAAGTTCTTACCGTTCTCGACTTTATAGGACAGGCGCATATGCAGTATGACTATCGTATGAAATTCCAAAGTCTAATTGGCCGTACTCGTGGTTCCCTTGTAGCGGAGATAAACGAGGGCTTTACTACTTTGCCTAATAATTGCCACATTCAACTGGAAAGACTGGCTAAAGAGCGAATCTTGAAGAACGTTGAATCGGCGTATATTAATAGAAGAAAATTGCAGCAGCTAATGACAGACTTTAGGCTGAATAGCGTTCTAGAATGCACATTTCTTAACTTTTTAAAACGCAACGATCTCGAGCCACTTGAGGTTTACCGTTATGCTACCTTTACGGAACTAGTCAATCAGGCTTATGTAGTGGATTCTAGAAGCCCGCTCGCTAGCATTAAGTCTCTAAAAGGTGCGTTGGTTAGGGTGGCTAAGATTAATGCTGTAGAGCTTTTGCAGTTTATCCAGAACTATTTTAAGGTTCCGTTTGAATTGGTTAGGGAACGAGATATTCGTCTTGCGACGCAGTTTTACTATACTCTTTTCAACACGGTGTGGCATGGCTCCATTCACGAGTTTATGCTCGGGGTTCTAGAGTTTAGTCACGAGATGATTAAAGAGATCCAAAATGTGGTCAGTTACAACTTAGAACAGATAGACCATTTGCCAAAACAGGTTGCGATAGAAGCTGACATCCCACTTGAATTGCATGCGTCCTATTCAACGCTCCACGTATTTGCAGCGGTTGGTGAGAACTCAATCAATTCAGTGAAATCGTTCAGAGAAGGTGCCAAGTATTTTAGTGGTCACAACATGGACGCTTTTTTTGTCACACTCAACAAGTCTGAAAAACACTATAAAGAGTCTACAAGATATGAGGATTACGCAATTAATGAAGAACTCTTTCACTGGCAATCTCAAAGCCGTACCTCAGACTTTAGCCCAACTGGCCAGCGCTACATCACCATGCGCGAAAACGGATCACGAGTACTCCTGTTTGTCCGTGAGGAACGCTCAGACGTTTACGGCAACACAGAAGTTTATCGTTTGCTTGGGCTAGCCAAATACGTTTCTCACCAAGGTTCCGCTCCCATCAGCATCACCTATAAGCTCGACGAAAAGATGCCCATGGAAATTTTAAAGACCTCGAACCAGATTGTTAAGATTGTATAAGCAATGCCAATTGTTTCATAAAGAGCATAGCATGACCTACTACTCAGCGGAACATACAATGGACCCGGCAGATGGAAGGGGGGAAGAACATGAAATCTATCGCTTTTATTGATACGGAAATTGAACCAAATAGTAGAAGAATTCTTGATATCGGTAGTGTCAAGGGGGATGGTAGTTCATTTCACTCCAATTCTGTTGCTGATTTTATCAAATTTCTGCACGGGTCACAGTATGTTTGCGGTCATAACATTTTCAATCATGATTTAAAATACATTCAACCTGCTATTAATGCCGCTGAGATTAGTGATTCAAATGCTATAGATACTTTGTTTCTTTCTCCCCTTTTGTTTCCAACCAAACCTTATCATGCTCTCCTAAAGGATGATAAGCTACAAACCGATGACACTAACAACCCATTGAACGATTCAATAAAAGCCAAAGATCTCTTCTTTGATGAGGTTTCGGCGTTTCAACAGGCAAGCAATCCATTAAAACAAGCATTCTATGGTCTCCTAAAAGATCAAAAGGAGTTTAGCTCTTTCTTTCATTTCCTAAAATATGAAGGAAATAATATAGATATTGAAAAAGTGATTCGCGAAACGTTTCATTCTAAAATATGTGAGCAGGCAAATCTTCCAGCTTTTATATTAGAACATCCGATTGAATTAGCTTACTGTTTAGCTCTGATCAATACCAATAGTCTGTATTCTATTACTCCACCATGGGTTATAAAGAATTATCCAGCATTCGAACGGATTATGTTTTCATTAAGAAACAACCCATGTTTGAGCGGTTGCGGGTACTGTAATGAGGCTCTGGATATTCATAAAGGGTTGAAACGATTCTTCGGATTTGATGCTTATAGAACCTACGCTGGTGAAGCTTTACAGGAGAAGGCGGTAAACGCCGCTGTTGCTAATAAATCACTCTTGTCGGTGTTTCCTACGGGCGGTGGGAAGTCCATTACTTTTCAAGTGCCGGCCTTAATGAGTGGGATCAATTCAAGGGGTTTGACGGTCGTTATTTCCCCGTTGCAATCGTTGATGAAAGACCAGGTTGATAATCTGGAAAAATTGGGTATTACAGATGCAGTTACCATTAATGGTTTGCTTGACCCGATTGAAAGGGCAAAGTCATTTGAAAGAGTTGGAGATGGATCTGCTTCCCTTCTGTATATCTCGCCAGAGTCTTTACGTTCAAAGACCATTGAACATTTGCTTTTAGGAAGAAATATTGTTCGGTTCGTGATCGACGAAGCACATTGCTTCTCGTCATGGGGACAGGATTTTAGAGTTGACTATTTATATATTGGCGACTTCATCAAATTACTACAGGAAAAGAAAAATTTAGAAGATGGAATTCCCGTTTCTTGTTTTACCGCCACAGCAAAACAAAAGGTTATCGAGGATATTCGGGATTATTTCAAGGAAAAACTATCTCTTGACCTTGAAATTTACAGTTCTAGTGCCTCGCGAACTAATCTTAACTATAACGTAATCGAAAAAGAGGGCGAAGAGGAGAAATATAATACAGTAAGGGCTTTGATCGAAGAAAAAAACTGTCCGACAATTATTTATGTTTCACGCACAAAAAAAGCCTTTTTATTGGCACAAAGATTAACCCAAGATGGTTATCAGGCAAAGCCGTATCATGGCAAGATGGAGAAGAACGAAAAAACTGAAAATCAGGATGCATTTATTAGAGGTGAGCTCCAAATCATGGTGGCAACCTCTGCATTCGGAATGGGAGTAGACAAGAAAGATGTAGGAATGGTCATTCACTATGATATTTCCGACTCTCTTGAAAATTATATTCAAGAAGCAGGAAGGGCAGGACGAGATGAAAATATCTCTGCCGATTGTTTTGTGTTGTTTAATGATGAAGATCTGAGTAAGCATTTTATCCTTCTGAACCAAACCAAAATTAGTATCCAGGAAATCCAGCAAGTATGGAAAGCAATCAAAGATCTTACCAGGTTTAGGTCCAAGGTATCTCAATCCGCTTTAGAGATTGCTCGGAAGGCGGGTTGGGATGATGGCGT
>DASRMG010000118.1:0-23509 GCA_035648035.1 Desulfosporosinus sp.
TTTTTGTCAGGGTTCCTTACGTTGTTTACTATGACTACGTTGTTTATTTGGTATAGTTAAGCTGTAAACACAGTAAAGAAATAAGGGATAGTTCGTTCATAGACTACTATGACTACTATCCTTTTTCTTAGTATAGTTAAGCTGTGGTGGCCTTCTCCAGGCTGTCAAGAAAGCCTTATCAAACAGCGGGAAAATGATTCCTTGGAATGTTGTTACAATATCAACCGACGGAAGAATTTTAGAAGATTAACTTTGTGAGATACTACAAAGCAGGTGGATAGATGCTTCGGCAAGCATCTATCCACCTGTTCTATTAAACATTGTCTCCAAATTTTGTTTTAACCTGCTTTGGATAGTCTACCGTGACGTGACCTCAAATAGATTTCTTCCATTTGATCACTTACCGATTAATTGACGTTCGACTTGGAAAATAATTTCGCAGTCGCAAACCCCACCATTCTTTTTCAGCACCTCTAATATTTCGTTCATTTTCCCTCTATTAAACTGCATCTGCGTAAGAATTTGCTCGCTTAAATGGAGGGTATGGTCACATTCGAAGGCTGTGAGTTTCTCATTCAATCGATAGAAGAACATCCTCTTAAAAAGCAGTGTCAATAAATCAGAGTCCTTGTTCAAATTTGCTTTCTCTTCATTGAACATGAAATCATACTCTAGAGGCATCGTTCCTATTCCAGAAACAAGTCTACGTTTAACTTCTTCTCTAATTTGTTTCTTGTCTTTCAGAACCTCTTTTTCAGGGTCAATTTGTTCTCTAAGTTCCTGTCGTTTATCTCTATTAGCCGTTCTTTTACCATTACCGAGTGACATGCACATTTCCTCCTATTAGGCAATTATAAATGGTCGTAATTTTGTTGCTTTGCAAAGTGTTCCATGACTTTTGCCCAAAGCCGTTGTGTTTCCAGAAATTCACGATAATGTTTTTCGACGTTTTTATCGTATTTATCCAACTCAGCTAAAACATTCATGAATTCCGGTTTTCCGAAATAAGTGCATATTTTAGGCAATGTCTCTTTCAGCTGTTCCCTCATCTCTTCTATTTTATTCTTATAGCCATCCCGTTGTGTGATATAAAGCAGTAACGGTTTATAACGAATCCACCCTATACAAGCCTTGTAAAAGCGGGTGGTAATCTTTTCACTATCTGCTTTAATGAATTTCAATTTAATGGGGAGGACACCTTCCAAAAGATGATTATAGGTAGAAAAGCCGTCATGGAAAGTGTAACAGGGCACGCGTAAAACTTTCCGTTCACTAAGACAAGTACTTAAAAAAGTATCCTCTCCCCTAGCTCCCGGTGGATTGTAAAACGGAAAAACACGCCCAGCATCGGTTAGGTTAATACACAGATTAGCGCCTGAAATAAATTTAGCATGGTTCGTTTCCTCTACCTCTATCGCCTCATCGGTCGTCAATATGTCAGTATTAGCATAGGTAACACCGCCATCTTTCATAACCTTTTTCAATTTATCCCAGTTAACAATATCATTGCTGATCGCCTCAATAAAAGATCGAAAATCCGCTTCTGGCATAGTGTCATTAAAGTCCATGTAAGGAATAGGCGATATATAACCACAATGATGTCCGTGCGTTATGTCCGCTTGAGTGATATATCTAAGATGGTTTAGCAGTACATGTTGACCTCCCCAGATGGCAGTATCGCGTGTATTGGTCACTGCCATCGGGTATTCGTCGTCGTCTAGAAAAACCAGATAATCCATATTATATTTTATAGCGTTATAGAGCACAGCGTTACGATTACCAGCATAGCCCCTGCCAAACATCATACGTTCTTCATTATGTTCGATGACCTTTTCTTGGATTAGATAGTCAATTTCTTCTTTTCTAGAGTTGCTTCCAATAAATATGCATCTGTCAATTTGCTCGACAAGATCTGGGTGTATATTGGTGTAATCCGTTATTTTAGTTTTGTGATAATCAAGATCATAGGCAACAAAAAGATTAATACTGATCTTTTTGTTATCTACCAAACCTGATTCCAGTAAATTGAATATGTAAGTTCGCAGCACCTTTTGAAAGCTCTTTCTTCCAGTAGCAAAACCGATTCCAACTTGAATTTTTTTGTCCTCTGGCATATAACCACTCCTTTTAGATGCAAATAACGCACATATATGTATAAAAATAATTATAACATAGCTCAATAATTATAACAAAATATAACAAAGCTCATAAAAAAATAGTCATTTAAGCGAAAATATAGGTTGCTAAAATAGCCTGTATAGCATATATATTGAGACTTTTATTGAATTTCTTGATGATTGGAACTGTGTTTCCAGAAATATAGATTTTCAAGTCTGCATCAAGATCAAAGTTACCCGCTGTCTCAATACTAAAATGAGAAATACTTTTGTAAGGTATAGAATGATATTCGCACTTCTTCCCTGTGACACCTTGCTTATCCACAAGAATTAATCGTTTGTTGGTGAAAATGAACATATCTCTGATCAGCTTGTAAGCTCTTTCAATCACTTCATTTTCTCCCATGATCTTGTCATATTCAATTTGTATTTCCTGGATATTTACCTCTGAAGCATTACCTAATAGACCGTTGAAAAATCCCATGATATAGTCTCCTCCTTTTTATTTGGTCTTCAATTATGGATACATTATATACTACCACGTACTTGCTATACTAAATTGACCTCGGCAACAATCAAGAGGTTATATTCAATGTACAAAGATTTATGGCCTTGCTTCAAAAGAACATCATTCCTAAGAAGCAAGGCCCTTTTTTTGTAGGAAACCAAATAGATACCGCCCAATACATTACCTACTTCAATAATAAAACTAGCACCAGCCCTTTAAAGTATATTTTGAACTAGTCTATGTAACGTCTCTATCCCATCAATTAGCCTAGGTCCTGGTCATTTTCCGTACTTTTCATAGAACACAATCTCCGAGATAAGTTTCCGTGGACGTGGACGCCGTTCCTCGGCTGCATAACCCAAAGGTGTCATAGCCACGACTCTTACATTTTCGGGAACGTTTAAGGATTCCCGAACTTTTTCTTCACTGAACAAGCCCTGCCAGCACGTTCCCAAGCCTTGATCCGTCGCCGCTAATAGTAAATGTTCCATAGCTAGTCCTGCATCAAGCATCATAAAGTCTTTCCCTTCCCAAACTTCCGATTCCGTTGGCACGGCGCAAAGCACGATGACAATTGGTGCTCCCATCAAAGCTTTCCGCCCAGGATTGGTCTCCCCCATGCTTTCCGCTAAAGCCTTCCGAGCAGTCGGATCTTCTACTACAATAAAACGCCAGCATTGCATGTTTTTCCAAGACGGTGCCAGTCGAGCTGATTCTAAGACATATTCCAATTTTTCTCGCTCAACCGGCTTATCTAAATAACTACGCAAACTCCTGCGAGCCTGGACCACTTCTAAAAAACTCATCTACAAGTCCTCCCATCAGTCTCATTCATGTCAATATTATTTTTTCCATACTATATAATAGTATTCTCTTGAAAAGATTGTTTTCCTGCTATCGTGAAAATAGTGAAGACACCAAGTACTATTTTTACTTGGTGTCTTCTACAGTATGACGCTTTCTTTTCAGATACGCTTAACTAGGCCAAGTCTTACTAGTATTGGCTATTTCACCCAACTATCAACGACACCCTTATTATCCTTGCTCCATTTTTTTGCAGCGTCGTAAGGGTCCATACCGTCGTTAATCAGACCTTCGAGGTTACCGACTTGCTTATCAGACAGTTTAAAGGCTTTTACCATGTCGGCAACTTCAGGATTATTCTTAGTGAATTCCTTGTTCGCAATTGTATGAATCCCCTCAGCTTCTCCATAAGTCTTCTGAGGATCCTCTAAGTACTTAAGATCGTACTTTGCAAACATCCAATGAGGACTCCAACCGGTAATTGCGATCGCTTCTTTAGCACGGTAGGCCTTATCAAGGGCAGTTAACATCCCGGCTTCGGAACTTTTAACTACTTGATAGTTTATCCCTAAGGTTTCTACCAACTTGTCTGTAGTTACCATAATACTAGCACCCGGGTCAATACCTATAATTTCACCATTAAACTCACTTTCTCTTCCTTTCAGATCTTTAATGGAGTTGATATCAACATAGCTTGGGACAACGAGACCGATTTTTGCTTCGCCCTCATACCATGTGCCATAGTCATCCAGGCTATCTTTATACTTTTCCATATACGCTTTATGCGTAACCGGCAGCCAACTGTCCATGAAAAGATCTATATCTCCTTTGTCTAACCCAACGAAGAGGGGCGCCACATCAAGCATCGTAATATTAACTTGATAACCCTTTTCCTCTAGAACTACCTTCCAGAGATTAGTGACAGCTATATCTTCTGCCCAGCTGACATAACCAATGTTGATCGTCTTGTTCTCGCTCGGCTTAGGGGTAGCGCCACAACCTGTCACTAGTCCCACGGTTAGCATTGCCACCATGGCCAAGGTTAGGCCTCGTTTCCATTGATTTTTCAGTAATTTCACTTGGTCATCCTCCTAATAATTCTATTCTTGATCACTTGATAGTCTGACCGGGAACTTATCGTTTGATTCCAATTTTTCTGCGGGCCTGTTTTGGTGTCGTCTTCTCTTTATGTTCCTTTCGAAGCTTTTCAATGGATGCTTCGACGCACTGCGGAAAAGGAGCTGGTTTCCCTTTGAGCATATCCATTCCCATCAACATCTGTTCACTGGTCGCAATCACTTCTAGGTTACCATTTTTCATGGTGAAAAATAAATGAAGGCGTTTCGCATCGCTGTCAAGCAGCTGAACTTCAGTCAGAAGTTTTTCGTTTTTGAGCGCTTCTTTTAAGTAGCATACGTGCGTCTCAAGCGTAAATATCGTGTAGGCATATTTAGAACGGGCTTCCTCGTCCAGCTTGATATAATTAATGAATTCATCGACAGCCAGACTGAATACTTTCGCATACGCAGCATCGTTCATATGTCCGTTATAATCAACCCAATCACTGCTCACACGAGTTTCATATAGAAAAGGATGTTCAGACATGTTGGCGCCTCCTTTAATGACCTATTTTTTTGTGAACGTATTCGATTCCGGCCAGTACGACTCGACTAAATCAAGAAGCTCTACTAAAAACGTATTACGCTTTGTTTCTAGCTCCGCAATGGAAACATCGCCTGCCTGGTCTTCACAGCCCGTAATGACTTTTTCTTTCAACTCGTCCGTCAGTTCCGGTGCTTCTAGTTTTGTCCATGGCAACTTTAGTGCGGGGCCAAATTGTTCCAGCATATGTCGCATGCCTTTTTCTCCACCTGCAAGATGGAACGTCAGGAACGGTCCCATTTGAGCCCAGCGGAGACCAGCACCATAGATAATCGCTGCATCCACTTCTTCAGTTGTTGCAACACCATCATTTACGAGATGCAAAGCCTCGCGCCATAGCGCTTCCATTAAGCGATCCGCCAAATGGCCTACAATTTCTTTTTGGATAATTAACGGTTTCATTTGCACACTTTCGTAGAAATGTCTTGCCCGTTCCATAATCGCGGCATCTGTTTTCTCACCGCCGACAAGTTCAACGAGTGGCAATATATACACCGGATTAAAGGGATGAGCCACAATGAGGCGTTCGGGATGCTTTAACCCATCTTGAAGCGTGCTTGGCATAATTCCAGATGTGCTCGAACCGATGATGGCCTCCTCTTTTGCATATTCATCGATGGTTGCTAACACGTTTTTTTTCAAGTTTTCTTCTTCAGGAACATTTTCCTGGATCAAGTCAGCATCTTTAACAGCCTCTTTAATTGTCGGCATAAATGACACGCGGTTTTGCGCTGCACCCTCTGCAAGCCCCAATTTTTCAAGTGATGGCCATGCCTGAGCCACTGTTTTTTGTGTTCTTTCTTCCGCTCCCTCTGCAGGATCAAAGGCGATGACATCGAAGCCTCTAGCAAGAAACCGTGCAATCCAACCATTTCCGATGACACCTGTGCCGATAACCGCAACTTTTTCAACATGTATTTGATTCGTCATTAGTTTGTACCTCCGTAAGTTTTCTGTTTCCTCAATTTATAGTGAATTCGCGCTTCTGCCGGCGTCATGACTTCAATGCCTTTTGTCTGTAACAACATGACCGCGTTATCGACAAGTTGTTCATTTCGTGCAAGCACGCCTTTGCCCAAATACAGATTATCTTCTAACCCGACGCGGACGTTTCCGCCCTGAAATGCAGACTCTTCAACCATTGGCATTTGCATTCTACCAATGCCAAATGCCGACCAATGCGCATTTTCAGGAAGCCGATTTTTCAAATAAATCAGCGTTTCAGCATCTGCTTCAGCTCCCCAAGGGATTCCTAAACAAAACTGGAACATCGGATCGCCGTCAATCAAGCCTTCCGAAATCAGCTGTTTGGCAAACCGGACATGCCCTGTATCAAAACATTCCATTTCAACTTTCACGCCGCTTTGCTGGATCAATCTTGCCTGCTCTCGCAGCCAATCAGTTGGACTCATGTACACCATGTCCCCAAAATTAATACTTCCGCAGTCCAGGGTACACATCTCAGGAAGCAAGGCACCCACCGGTTGATGCCGCTCAGCTGGCGTCTGCATATCCGTTCCGTCGCTACCAATCGCAGGATTAGCCAAATTGGGAATGAAATCTCCGCCACCGCCAGCTGTAATACTGATAATGACGTCCGTTTCAGATTCACGGATGCGTTCTATAATTTCACGGTAATGATCAATGCTGTGGCTTATGCCTCCTGTTTTCGGATCACGTGCATGAACGTGGGCAACAGTTGCGCCAGCTTTTGCGGATTCAATTGCCGCTTCCGCAATTTGTTTTGGCGTAACTGGGACATGCTTACTTTTCGCCGTCGAATTACCCGCTCCAGTAACTGCCGCTGTTAATAAAACTTTGTTTTGCATAATTCTCCTTCTGTTCTAATGTATATTTAATCCTTCATTTTTGAAATTTCCGATTATAATATTTAATCTTCTTCTCAATTGCCTAATTTAAAATGTACCATCTGGACGGTTTTATTTCAACCTTTATTTAAACATATAGTCTTAAAAATATATATACGTACTTGGTATTTCAAAAAAATTTTTATAAAGTAATGCTGCATAGTGATGACGGGATTACCTGAAAAACCTGGGGGATAAATCAAAAACACACCATCTCAAGACGAGATAGTGTGTTTTTGATGGTGTGTCACTCATTTGCCCATGATTTCAGCATTTGATAAACTTTCTTTTTCTTCTCTTCTCCGAGTTGCTGAATATCAAAAAGTTCAGATAACCAAATTCCATCCGTTGCTAAACGGATGATGGTCGCTTTTATAGGATCGATGCCATCATTTTCGATTTCTTCCTGCCATTTCGTGTATAGGTCTCTGATGGGCTTAAGTAATTCCCCATTCACCGCTTTTGCAGCTAGCAATCCTGCATGCATATCTTTATTTCCATAGGGGTTATTGAAGGTGACCTCCACGTATGACTTTGTCCATTTCCCTTTTTCTTTAGGATATTCCTCTGCTTTTACGGCAATCTTATCTCTGTAATTCTCAGCTAAATGCTCCACCATTCCTTTGACCAGTGCTTCTTTTGAAGGAAAATGATACAGCAATCCCCCTTTGCTGATGCCCGCTTCTAAAGCCGTTGCTTCCAGGGTCAAATTAAAGATGCCTCGCTCGCTGACAATCTTTGATGCAGCATGAAGAATCTCAACTTTTCTAGTAGTTCTGCCCATGTGAATCTCCTTTACTGAAAAATGCTTTATCTAACTATACTACCTGGACGGTTTTTTTGCTATTAACAAATTCGTCTATATATTGCTCTGATGTAATAAATCTTTATATACATCTTGGCAATAATTGATTTAACGAGCATATGATTGGGATGATTAACATGATACAATATCTTGCAGATCACCCTACCCCTCTTGTTGGGACCGTGTTCATATAGAGTAATTATTTTTTCACAAATAAAAATTAGTTAAAAGGAGATCTGTATGATTTTCATTTACCCCCCAAAGCCATACTTGCTGGTATTATCGGCAATGTTATGGAGTGGTACGATTTTGCACTTTATGGCTTCATGGCCACAATTATTGCCAGGTTGTTCTTCCCTGATCAAAGCCAAGTGGCATCCTTAATTGCAACCTATGGAATTTTTGCAGCTGGTTTTATTATGCGTCCTATCGGCGCTGTATTTTTCGGACGTTTGGGAGATACGCTAGGCCGTAGCCGTGCTATGCTGATATCCGTTATTATGATGGTGATTCCTACTTTTTGCCTTGGTTTATTGCCAACTTATGAGAAGATAGGTATTTTTGCTCCAGTTCTACTCATCATCATCAGGTTAGTTCAGGGGGTATCCGTGGGTGGAGAATTTTCCAGTTCTGCGACTTTCCTGGTGGAAACCTCACCGAAAAACAAAAGAGGGCTCTCAGGTAGTTGGGCAAACTTCGGTAGCACTTTAGGGGTGCTCCTGGGCTCTGGAATGGCGACACTCACTATCACTTTATTAGATGATACCGTCGTCATGGCATGGGGATGGCGGCTGCCGTTCCTGTTTGGCGGATTACTGGGTTGTCTGGCCATATACCTAAGGAAGGGACTGCCAAAATCGGAACATTTTCAAAAATATATCCAGAAGAAGCCTAAAGAATCACCCTTAAAAGCAGTTTTCACTACGGGGTTATAAGAAACGATACAAGGGTTTCTTTTTGCCTCATCTTATGGCGTAATCTACTACTCCACCATGGTTTATCTTCCCACCTGGATTAGTAATCAAACGTCCATCACCTTAAACCAATCTATGCTCTTTAATACCGTGACTTCAATTATTGTGGTTCCGTTGATCATTATTGCCGGATGGATCTCAGACCGATATATTAGACGAACTCATTTTATTGCTCTGAGCTTAGGCCTTTGTACAGTTCTGGCCATACCTGCTGCTCTATGGATGATTTCAGGCAGCATAGTAGCGGCGTTTACTTGTTAAGTATTATTTGGTATTTTAATGGCTGTACCGCTGGGAGTAGGGCCAGCATTATTTGTTGAGTTATTTCCAACCGCTCATCGTCTCACGGGATACTCGGTATCTTTTAATTTAGGTATGGGAGTTGTTGGTGGTACAGCTCCAATGATTGTCACCTGGCTTATCTCGAGAACAGGAATTAGTATTGTTCCGGCTTTATATATGCTGTTCTGGGGGATCATTGCCGTAATTACGCTGCTTAAAATGAGCGATCATAGCCGCGAAGCCCTCCGTTAAAAACAGCAATGACGGTTCAACAATAACAAAATGCGTTGGTTGAGAATTTCTTTCTTCTCAACCAGCGCATTAAATATGTCTTCATTAAATGCTTTAAGTAGCGAATCCGGTGCCCACATGACTAAGAAATGTCTCCTTTTAAAGCTGGGGGCGGTCCTGCAAAGCTAACTCCTATTTTTAAGCATTGATCCCAAGATTTCGCCGACCTTTTGCGTCTGGCAGACCGCTTCCTCTTGCTCTTTAAAATGAGGTGGATAATGTCCGCTCTTAATCTCGTCGAGAAATCCGTGGTCCTTCACAACATTGCCAACACTGCAGCATTCCCCATAACCACAAGTGTAACATTGGGAATAGCCTCGTGCAGCAACCGAATCAACGATTTCTATCTGATTTGATTGCATCATCTTAGTAATAAATGTCTGAACTGAATTTTGTGACTCTCTACTATATTCCACACCAACAGCGACGCCTAACTTACCTTTTAGACTAAACACCTCTCTGTGCCGAAAACAAAATGTCCGTTCCAGACAGGCGTGGCCAAGAGCATTAATAGTGCCATAATAATTAGGTGCACCAAATACAATAGCCTCCGCTTTGAACATCTTTTCCCCGATTTCGTTCCAGTCATCCTTAACTTTGCAAATATTATCTGTGGCACACCTTGTACATCCAATGCAACCGTTGATTTTCTTGCCTGCGAGAGAAATAAATTCACACTCCAAACCTGTGGCCACCAGTACTGCCTTTACTGCTTCGCTTGTCACGCCATCTTTGCGTCCACTGGCACTTATACCTAATATCATAATTTTCCCCTCCCTTATCCCACTTGTTCCGTCGTCAATTTGCCAGTCCGTTCAAGTTTCCTCTATCCGCCTGCAGAAAGGAACCGAAATCGAAAGGCCTGAACTATTTCAGGCCAGTCTTCCTCATCAACCCGAAACGTCACTTGTGTCGCCGTCACTTGTAACGACCCCAACGTACAGGTCCACTCATCACTCAGAACGACTTCCCCCTTCGGAAACAAATACAATACCGGTCCGACCTGCTTTCCGCCAATTTCGAGAAGATACTCTATCAATTCTCTGTGGGGCATTCCTCTCATTTCCAGGGAATACTCTTTTATTGCCATGATACCCCTTCTATCCTCGGATTATAATGAGGTCCTTTGTATCATTGTGTCTGGGCCTCAGTTCATTTCATTATACCCTACGCCTATATAATGCTTGGAGCTTTGATCTTGAATTATATCATAAAAATAAATTATTAATTTACCTTAAAAGTTAGAATCATCTTCTAAGAAGTAGGCAGATTTGTTCGAAAAACTCTTTTATCCGGTACAACTCGCTCTCGCGACTACCTGCCCTCCACGCTTCGCAGTAATCGATCAACCAGTAGTCCAGCTTATCTGCCAGCTCATACGGAGCATCCAGCGGATGAACATCCTGCCTGTACTCGCGTTCTTTAAGGACCAACGTCAATCTCTGCATTAGGGCTACACCACGAGCAGCAAGATAATATTCTAACATTTCCTCTTGTCGGTTTGCATAAGAACCCATATTATTTTGTATAAGGGAATCGAAGATTTCCTCACATCGGGTGACTGCTGACTTAAGTTGGTCCTCAGAAGCTTGCAGCATTTCCTGTTTAGCCTTTTCATTCAGGTTGATTCCAGATTCAATGTAGTTCTGATTGTAGACCTTATAATCCCTGAAAAATGCCATATCTTTAAAGGTGATGATGTCTTGATGAGAAAGTTCACGCAACAGTCCCACTAGATGTTCCCCATGGTCTCCATATTCAACCACAGAAACAACTTTGTCTATGGTACTGAAATCCCTGTCATCCTCTACGTTCCAGCCCAGTGCCGCGCCGTAAATCATGCAGGGAATGGCCAAAGACGGCATATTAATGTGGCCGCAATCCCCCCAATCGGTATTTAAAAATCCCACTGCATGATACTGAATACCGAACTTTGCCATCTCCCGGATATTCGTAAAACTCATGTCGTAGGCATTTACCAATCTGCTGTAACCAGATACGCTAGGACATACATACTGCTTTAAACCTTTGTCAGAAAATATTTTAACAGTTTCTTCCTTAGCGCCATAATCGTAATACCAGTTTAGGCAGGTAACTTGAGGATTGAGTTTATCCAAATGTTTGGGATGGTTTTTAACAATATCCCCCCAAATCATAACCTCCTTCCCCTTGCTTTGAAGATACTCCACTAACTGGTTGACATAAAAAAGATACAGTTCTCCATAATCCATTATTTTAGCCATAGAAGCACTTTTTCCCTTGCCCAAATCAAAGGTTTCATCACAACAAATGTTTATTTTATTGCTGCGAAACAAGGGCATATATTGGTCAAGAATACCCTCGATTAGCGTAAAGCTTTCGGGGTCGGACACATTCATAATGGCATATCTCATGCGGTTATACCATGTAAAGGTCTCTCCCCTCGCGCTGTCCATTTCTCTGTATTTACCAAAGCCCACTGAATTGAGTAGATCATATAAATGGCCAAAGGTGGCTACGCATGGCACCAACTCAACGCCTCTCATATTGCAGTAATAATCCAACTCCAGAATGTCTTCTTGGGAAAAAGGATCCGTCTGTGACCATATTTCCTCAAACCCGTCTAAGCGTAAACAGTTTTCCATATACAACTGAAGCTGATTAATTTTATACAATGCCAATCGATCCACCAGCGTTTTCAGAGTTTCCAGAGTCGGCATCCTTCCCCGGCTAACATCTAGCAGATAGCCTCTATTTGAATAGCAGGGTTCATCAGTAATATCCACACATTCGATCTTCCCACGAAACCGCTTGCAGAGCTGAATCAACGTCGTTGCCCCATACAGGTAACCGCGATTGGAACAAGCGGTAATGGTAATATTATCAGAGGTCACAGCCAGCCGGTAGGCTTCCTCTTTACTATCCATGTTATTATGTTGAAATAAAATGCAGTTGACAGCAAGATCTCTTTCACCTTGCAGCATTTTTTTTATGGGCAGCGTAATGGCGATAACCTTTTTAATTTCTTGCTGTAACAACTTTGCTGTTTCCAAATCATTGTCATCCTGCATAACATCTAACACAATGGCAGTATGATGGTTTATCAGAAATAATCCATCCTGTGCTGTAATCTTACGTGGCAATGGTATCAAATACATGTTAGTTCCTCTTTCTGCTTTAGCGCAATGCCCATCATATGTTTACCTTGATCAAACTTCCTTTGTTCAAATTTGGAATTCTGTCTTAAACACAATAACAGCTCTTCCACCAATTTTGACTTGTTCCGGTTTGCCGTCACGTATATTGATCGTCACGTCTACTATGCCACTACGCCCAATAGCACTTCCTTGTTCACCTTTGAAAGAAAAGTGAGAACCATTATATTCCGCCAAATCATACTCAACTAAATATGCTCCCAGAGGACCATGAGCGTTTCCCGTTACCGGATCTTCGTTCACACCAATGGCGGGTGCAAACATTCTTCCGTGAGTTGAAATCTCCGTTTCTTCTGAATCCATTGTGAAAACAAAATATCCATTACAGTGAATTACTTTGCTTATTTGGGTTAATACAAGCATATCCGGTGTTAGTGCATCTAACTTACTTCTAGTTTTAATTCCAATGATAACTTTGGAATGTCCAGTAGAAACAATTTGTATTGGGCAACGCTGGTCCAAATCATCCTCTTTTAAACCCAGTGCTTTAATGATATTTTCCTTTTCTTGCTTAGCAAGTGGTTGATTGAACTCGATTCTACCTTGAGTCATTATTACGGAATAATCGTTGCCCTCTTTAATTATTTCGACCGGCAAAATTCCAATCCCGATCTTATGAATGACCGTGGAAGTGTCCAATTTATTTTCGATAGCCCGAACATAGTGAGCGGCGATGGTGGCATGTCCGCACACTGGGACTTCGGTTTGGGGCGTAAAATATCTAATTCTCACCTCGTGATCGGTTCCATCAGGTGAAAGTATAAATATAAATGCTGTTTCTGAGTTGTTCAATTCTCTAGCAATGTTCAACATTTCTTGATCGGTAAGTCCATCTGCGTTCATAACTACACCAGCAGGATTACCTTTGAATTTCTCAGTAGTGAATGAATCCACCTGATAAATCTTTAATGTTCTCACCTGACTCCGCCTTTCCATTTCCCCCTGATTCGAGAGGCTACACCTACAATATTCCGGATTTTTCCTTGTTTTCCTGCCAAGATCGTGAAAATAATCAGGAAAAAATATATGGCCAGACCGTCCAATAAAAGACGGCCTAGCCATTCTGGACACAGTTGCGGCCATTCTGGGCGATCTTAATAGGGAGAAATCCCAACTCTCTCAGACCGTTCAGCTAGAGATGGCTGAGTGGCTAAATACAGGGAATCTTAATCGGCACAAATGTCTGGGTTGTGAGACGTGTCTTCCCATTGAACCATATAATCACTTTAGTAAAGTTATGCGAGGCTTAGCCGACCGATTAAACAACAATGTAGGACTCTTTAACATGACGCCGACGTCTTGCGGGTGTAGCACATCGAATGAACAAAAGAGTCCGCTACTAAAATACCCCGATATCTGCCGGTGGTAGAAGGAGATTATATATTAGGTAAGAGAGATGCAAGAATAGCCGTTTGTACTTTAGGTGATACTGATTTGCCTCACGAGTTAGACGCAGCGGCCCTTATGGATAAAATTGCTCTGACTGGCCCACTTTCTACTGAAAATTTAGGCATTGAAAAAGTTATCCGAAATGTCGTTTCGAACCCAGCTATTGGATACTTAATCCTCTGCGGAAAAGATTCACGAGGACATAAGGCAGGGCAAGCGCTTCTCTCGCTGAAAGCAAACGGCCTAAGGGAAGACGGAAATATTGTCGGAGCCGTGGGACCTAGACCTATTTTAAAGAACATTACTGAAGTTGAAATTGAAGCATTTAGGGTTAATATCGACGTCATCGATGAAATTGGAACGACAGATATTAAACGATTACAAGCTATCATTGAACAGTGTTTGAATAAGTCCAAAGATAAGCCATTGTCGCTGCCCCCCACGAGCCCGACAACGAAGTTGATCGTTGCGGAGCCCTCAAAGGAATGGGAACCAGATTCCGAGGGTTTCTTTGTTATCCTTACAGATGACGCTTCCGAGAATATCATCTGTGAACACTACACGACTGAAAGCATCCGCAACGAGGTCATTAAAGGAATGGATGCAGGAAGCATCTATAAAACGGCGATCCGACGCGGTTTAGTGTCCAGGCTCGATCACGCTGCATATTTAGGAAAAGAGCTTGGGAAAGCTGAGATATCCCTGAGATTGGGTAAAAAATATGTCCAAGACAATTCACTCAGTATTGATTGATAAATTTTGGTCTATGTGTTTGTTGGGGATATCAACTGACTCAAATAAGATTAAGAGAGAAACCTGGGCATCTGTACCTTCTGTACAGATGCCCAGGTTTCAGTGGGTGGCATTATTTATGTTTAACTAGTGAAATCGTCCAACAAAACGCTGGACGATTTCACAATTATATATTCCCGTTATAATTCCTAGCCTTCATGGGGTTCTACCACATGATCCCGTATCATGACAAAGCTCAACAATAAAGTCATAATGAGCCCGATACCATTAATCAGGAAAAGGTTACTAAGCCCCACGGCTGAAATTACCCTACCCCCAATTGCAGTACCGACACCGCCACCACCCATGAAAAAGAAGGCTACCAGTGACATGGCTGAACCTCGAGCCTTCTGGGCAAACTCTGTCGCTCTTGTGAGAAGCGTAGAATGTGTAAAGATGAAACCAAGTCCCAATAAAGCAATACCAAAAATCAACATCCCTAATACATGACCATATTGATAGATAATTAGATCCGCAACAGCTGCTGACGCAAGTCCCAAGCTCAATACTTTACGTGCACCAATTTTTGCCGCAAGTTTACCACTCATTCTCCCGCCAATAACTGACATGATTCCAAATCCAGTCATAATTAAACCGATGTATAGATAGTTAAAGCCATACGTTTTAGCGATATAAACCCCTGCATAAGAAAAGCTTCCAATAATCAAAAGTCCCTCGAGTAAAACGATGATATACGTATACAAACTTCTGCTCGTTCCCAGTAGCTTAGCATACGGCGCAAATAGTTTGCTGTCAGGGTGCTTCTCCGAAGGGAGCAACTTGTAATTTTTCAGGAGCAATAACGTTGGAATTACGGCCAGAACCGCATAGATGCCAAATACCCCTCTCCAATTGAAGAAGTAGGCAATGGTGCCTCCGATTGCCATGCTGAGTCCTTGACCAAGAAATGATATACCCATAAACGTCCCTATCGCGCCCTGTCTTTCCTTGATTGGGAACATATCTGCGATCAAAGCAAGGGAAATTGGCATAACTGATGCGGCAAACACTCCAGTGAGTGCCCTGAATATTGACAAACTCGTTAAACTTGTGCCGAGCGCACAAAGCCCCGTCGCTATCGTAAACAAAATCATTGCAGAGGTGATTACCTGTTTTTTCCCATATCGATCTGCCAAAGGGCCAAAAATGATCTGAAAAATTCCAAAGGGGATCATATAGGCCGAGATTAAGAGTCCCGCTCTTGAAATATCAATATCTAGATTCTGTGAAATGGCTGGCAGTATGGGAGATACCACCCAGTTATCTGCCATAACGATAAAGCCCGCTAAACCGAGCAACATAATAATCTTATTACCATCCTTGTTTATATTCATCCAACAATCGCCCTCCAATCTCTAAAATAGTCTTGTCTCCCTATCGTTAGGTTATTTTCATTACTGCTCACATCTTGCCCCCCCACATATAACTGCTTTCATATTCACTCCATATAGTATGTAATAAGTTTCTAATATACTAATAACATTATACTTTAATTATTGAATACTACAACCCTCACTAATTATTTATGACAAAAAATTATAAAGGGCCCTAACAACCTTGTAACAAGATTTGTTAGAACCCTTTTTTACTTATTTTATTCCCAACGACTGACCAAGCCCTTGGCCATGGCAATTACAGCATAATAATTGTACATTTAGAATTCGTCTATTATTTTAAAGAACTTTCTATTGCAGCCGCCAGCTGGTCTGGACATGATGTTCCATTCTGACACTTAATCCCTTTTAATCTTTTTGCAACATCTATCGCATCCATACCTTCTACCAGTTTAGATACTCCCTGACCATATCCATTACAGCCTTTTACAAACTCTACATTTTTAAGTTTGCCATCTATTATATAGAAGTTTATTTCCTTTGAACATACTCCCACTGGAATATATTTGATCATTTGACTCAATTAAGCTAACCCCTTTTCAATAGTAAGAAATATAAAACTCCTCAGCAAATTATCTTATTACATATATTTCAAGCAAATGCACTCTAAATCTAATTCTGGTCTCGTTAAACGTCACACAATTTGCTCTTAAACCTCGACGTCCGCACCACAGGCTAATTCTAGCTGTGTTTTATATTGAGACAAACGACCGTCTCCACGTGCTGTGTCCAGGGGAACATATCGACCGGTTGCACGCTTTCAACCTTATATCCGCCTAGTGAAAGCACACTGATATCTCGGGCCAATGTTCCTGGATCACAAGACACATAGATAATACGTTGGGGCTTTAGCTCAAGTAAGCGTTGCACGACGATGGGATGCATTCCTGCTCTGGGTGGATCTAACACAACGACATCGGGCTGCTCCTCTATCTTCATCATCCGCGACTCGACTTTCCCCTTAAGAAATTCAACATGCCCCACAGCATTATTATTGACTGCGTTTTGGATGGCATCCTCCACTGCAAACGGATTTTCTTCGATGCCCGTAACCTTCTGGGACTTTGAGGAAAGAGCTATGGCAAGGGTGCCAATTCCAGAATATAGATCCCAGACGATTTCTTCTCCCGTGAGAGCTGCCTCCTCCAGAACATGGGTGTAAAGGACATCCGTTTGAATAGAATTTACTTGCAAAAACGATAGCGGAGACACGTCAAAGGTCATGTCAAGGATAGTTTGCTGAAATGCTTCTTCTCCCCAAACCAACGATAAACCGCCTTCCGAATCGGTTCCCCAAACCGAGCGTACGCCTTCTTTAAAAAGAGCTTCAAAGAATTCCGGGTTATCTTCAGCAGATAATACTTTCTTAGGAGTTCCCTCTAAGAGTAGAGTTCCCTCTTTCTTTATGTTCTCACTAAACGTTAAGGTATGTATTTCCTCAAACCCCTCTTTCAAAAATTCCTCCGTCAGTCGAATCCAGCGATTCATACGCTCACTTAATAGAAGACAATCCGAAAAATGGATAAGATCCTTGGATTTTTCCTTATAATATCCTAATTTACCAGTAGGTTCACGGTGAAGCCGTGCCTTATTGCGATAACGCCATGGCACTGGCAGCCCGATAACGGGCTTGACCTCAACGCTTACTTTTCCAATTCTAGTGAGTGCATCCTCAACCCACCGTTGCTTCCAGCGTAAGGTCTCTTCGTAATTAGTATGCTGTAGCTGGCATC
The DNA here is from genome assembly GCA_035648035.1 of Desulfosporosinus sp. Classification (GTDB taxonomy): domain Bacteria; phylum Bacillota; class Desulfitobacteriia; order Desulfitobacteriales; family Desulfitobacteriaceae; genus Desulfosporosinus. The sequence continues at coordinate 17,814 of DASRMG010000118.1, forward strand.
CCCCACACCCTTCAAAAACAGAACATGGTGCCTCGATGCGTTCAGACGAGCATTTGATAATACTCAGAAGTCGAGCCCGTTGCCATTTCTTTTTAGCTTCATACACTACAACTTCCCCGGTTTCACCAGGAAGGAGTCCCGGCACAAACGTTGCAATACCGTTCATATATCCTATACCTGAGCCGTCTGAGAGGAGACGAAGACATTCTAAAGATGACGTTTCGCCCAAGGCCTTGTTTTCTAATAATTTATTGTTCATAACTATCTCCTTAATTACCTAATATCGTTGAATCCATAATGCAGCAGCCATTAAAATATTCCAGGTTCCATGAGCTACAACAGCAGGCCAAATACTCGAGGATCTCTCGTACAACCACGCAAGTAGGACTCCTCCAATTAACAAGGGTAAAAACCTGACAATATCAAAATGTAACGTCGCAAAAAACAGTCCCGTTAAAAGCATTCCCTTACCGCGTCCAAGGGCTTTCCGAAGTGGCGGGTAAATTAGGCCACGAAAGAGCATCTCTTCCTTAATCGGAGCGACAACCCCACCTAATAAAGCAAGAAGGGCAAATTCCCATTGATAGTCTACCCCTTTTACTGCTACCGTAAAACTTTGGGGAGCTGGGGTTCCAACTATGTGGGTCAAGGCGTTTCCTAAAACGCCAATACCTAAAAACAATAAGATTCCAACGAGCACTCCCAGCCAAACAAAACGTTTGAGAGGCCTAACAAAACCCAGATCAGAAAACGGTCGACGTATAAGTCGGAGAAATATCCAAATAACGCAAAAATAGAGGAGAGCATCCCCTAATCCCACCCCAATAAAGATTAAAATACCGCGCAAAGAATCTAGGTCATTTGGCGTTTTCAACCAACCAAGCGGATATTCAAGCAACGTCACAAGCGAAATCATCAACAAGCCTTGCCATATATTCCAGGAAGGTTGTCTTGGTGGAATCCGCAGGTCACTTTTTTTACCCAATTCACTCATCTCTCAATCTTAGATTGTTCCAACTACATTGAAAACACACCTTCCTTTTCCAATTCTAACTGTTGCATGCAAGCTTGTCTACAAAAACAGATAAAGAAGGGTCCCTGTAGAGGGACTACCTTCTTTGTCATTCACTCTATGTGATGTACAACGGGCTAAACGCCCTTGATTAAGGTGCTATCGTTTTACAATGATGGCGATTCCTTGACCTCCTCCAATACATAGGGTTGCCAGCCCGCGATGTACATTTGTGCGCTTCATCTCGTGCAATAATGTCACGAAAATACGAGTTCCAGAAGCACCGACCGGATGACCTAGGGCAATGGCTCCACCATTTACATTTGTCTTCGTCATATCAAGTTTTAGCTCTTTAGCAACTCGTAAAGTTTGAGAAGCAAAGGCTTCGTTGGCTTCCACTAAATCTATATCTTCAATTTTCAGCCCAGCTTTTTTTAATGCTTTACGGCTTGCTGGGATAGGACCTGTTCCCATGATTTGAGGATCTACGCCTGCAGATCCCCATGATACTATTGTTGCAAGAGGGGTTAAGCCTAATTCCTCTGCTTTCTCTTTCGCCATAACAACCACTGCGCCAGCACCATCATTAATACCTGACGCATTTCCCGCAGTCACGGTTCCCTCCTTTTTAAAAGCGGGCCGCAACTTGGCCAAGGCTTCATAAGTTGCGCCAAAACGTGGAAATTCATCTTGAGAGACAACGATGGGATCTCCTTTGCGTTGCGGAATGGTCACCGGAATAATTTCCTCTTCAAACTTCCCAGCTTTTATGGCTGCTTCCGCACGATTTTGGCTCGTCACGGAATAATTATCTTGTTCCTCTCGGGAGATACCAAACTGTTCTGCAATGTTTTCTGCTGTCACACCCATGTGATCGTTGGAGAAAGCATCGGTCAATCCATCGGAAATCATAGAATCAATCATAGTATCGTTGCCCATCCTATAACCTGTACGAGCTTTGGGAAGAATATATGGGGCCATAGTCATACTTTCCATTCCGCCAGCAATTACAATATCAGCATCACCGACCATAATAGTCTGAGCGGCACAGACAATTGATTTGATGCCAGAACCGCAGAGTTTATTCAGTGTCCATGAAGGGACTTCCTGTGGAATTCCAGCTTGAATCGACGCTTGACGTGCAGGATTTTGGCCCTGTCCACCCTGAAGTACGCTTCCCATAATAACCTCATCTACTTGTTCAGGGGCAATACCTGCCCGTTTCATAGCCTCTTTAATGACAATCGCGCCCAAAACTGTCGCTGGTATTTTCCCTAATACACCACCAAAAGTCCCGACGGGTGTACGCACTGCACTAACTATAACAACTTCTCTCATTATCAGTCATCTCCTATATATAAATGCTAGAATTAAAACAAAGCGCCTCAATAGGCGCTTTGTTTTAAAGTATCTCTTAGTTCCAACAACGTGTCAAACTCTTTATGATTTTTTACGCCAAATTTTAAGACTCTTGGCTTCCTCAATCAGTCCTTCTTTAAAGTCAGGGTGAGCGATGGAAATCAAAGCTTCTGCTCGCTGCCAAGTAGATAAGCCTTTAAGATTGACCTTTCCAAACTCTGTGACCACATAGTGAACAGTTGGACGACTATCTGTAATCACCGACCCCAAGGTCATCAAGCCTTTAATTCGAGAATGAATTTTACCGGCTTTATCCTTATAGGTGGAAGGTAGACAAATGAAACTTTTTCCGCCTTTAGAATTATAGGCTGCTTCCACAAAGTCAAGCTGGCCACCCGCGCCACTAATCATATTGGATCCAGCAGATTCAGAACAAACCTGACCCGTTAAGTCGATTTCTAGAGCACTATTAATAGAAATCAATTGGTCGTTTTGAGAAGCAATAAATGGATGATTAGTATAATCGACAGGAAACCCAGCTACTGAGGGGTTATCTCTCATGAAATCATAGAGTTTTTGTGTGCCTGCTGCGAAAGCGAAGACGATCCTGCCCCTATCTAATTTTTTGCACATCCCAGTGACTTTACCAGCTTCTACCATATCCACAAATCCGTCAACCAACATTTCCGTGTGAATTCCTAAGTCTTTAAGATCAGAGGTTGCAATCATCTGCCCTAACGCATTAGGCATGCCGCCGATTCCCAATTGAATACAGGCTCCATCCTTAATTTCTGGCAACACAAATGCGGCAATTTGTTTATCAAGCTCTGAGGCAACAGACGAAGGTAATTGCGGAAGTCCTCGGTGCCCGCCTTCAACAACACAATCTACGTTTGAAATGTGAACTGTATGGTCATAGCCGCCATGAGCTCTCGGCATATCTTCATTAACCTCAACGATGACAGCGCGGGCTTTGTCAATGGCTGCTGCATAGTGAGATACGGAGACCCCGAAGCTGAAAAAACCATGAACGTCCATCGGCGCAACCTGAATAGCCACGACATCTGTTTGTACATTCTCACGTAAGTACCTGGGTACTTCAGAATATTTTATAGGAGCATAATAAGCCAAACCCTTTTGAGCCAACTTCCGTTCATATCCACCGAAGTGCCAGCTATTCCAGGTAAAATGTTCACCAGTAGGATCACTGTCCACACAAGCCAAAGGCTTCAAGAGGACACCTCCGCGCAAATTCACATCTTGAAGATCCTCTTTACGCCGTGCCAATGCTTCATCTAATAACCCAGGATAGCTTGCAGCCCAAGCGAACTCTACCCAGTCCCCACTACGAACCGTTTTTACCGCTTCATCGGCTGAAACACACTTACTACGATACTCCTCCATATACATTAAAAAAGCCCCCTTTATTTCTATTTCAGAATAAAGAAATGGTCGTCGAGAAGATCTTAGAATCTTAAGTTCTTATCTTTCGACAATTATGGCGATCCCTTGACCTCCACCGATACAGAGTGTGGCCAATCCACGCTGGGCATTTTTTCGTTTCATTTCGTGCAATAATGTTACGAGTATTCGGGTTCCAGAAGCGCCAACAGGATGACCGATCGCAATCGCTCCACCATTCACATTGGTCTTCGACATATCCAATTGCAACTCTTTAGCAACACGTAAAGTTTGAGAAGCAAAGGCTTCGTTCGCTTCCACTAAATCAATATCTTCAATTTTTAGCCCAGCTTTTTTTAACGCCTTACGACTTGCGGGAATGGGTCCGGTTCCCATAATTAGCGGATCTACGCCTGCTGAGCCCCATGATGTGATGGTAGCAAGAGGGGTTAAACCTAATTCCAGAGCTTTTTCTTTTGACATAACAACCACTGCGGCAGCCCCATCATTAATCCCCGAAGCATTTCCTGCAGTAACGGTTCCATCCTTTTTAAACGCGCCTCTTAGTTTAGCCAGGCCTTCATACGTTGCACCAAAACGTGGGAATTCGTCCTGAGAGACAACGATGGGATCTCCCTTACGCTGTGGAATGGTCACGGGTAAAATTTCCTCTTCGAACTTACCAGCTTTAGTGGCCGCCTCTGCACGATTTTGACTTGTCACTGAATAACGATCTTGTTCTTCGCGGGAAATACCAAACTGTTCTGCTATGTTTTCAGCCGTTACGCCCATATGAACATTGTTCATGGCGTCGGTTAATCCATCATTAATCATGGTATCAATCATGGTCCCATTACCCATCCGATATCCTGTACGAGCTTTGGGAAGTGCATAAGGTGCTAAAGACATGCTCTCCATCCCCCCTGCTACAACGATATCAGCATCCCCAGAGATAATGGCTTGAGCGGCGCAAACTACGGATTTAATGCCTGAGCCACATACTTTATTAAGAGTCCATGAAGGAACTTCCTGAGGGATCCCGGCTTTCATCGACGCTTGTCGAGCGGGATTTTGTCCTAATGCCCCCTGTAACACGTTGCCCATAATAACTTCATCGACTTGGTCAGGTGTAATTCCTGCTCGCTTCATGGCTTCCGCGATGGCAAGTGCTCCTAAATCTGCGGCTGAAATTTGTCCTAATTTACCTAAGAAAGAACCAACAGGTGTCCGTACGGCACTTACAATAACAACGTCTCTCATTAATAATCATCTCTTTCATCAATATTCACTGCTTTTATAAAACTAGGAATCGTATCTTTAAATTGTTACTCGATTTAGTTAAAGCGCCTAAATAGGCGCTTTAACTAAAATAAACTTTTGATTGATTTGAAGGCCCTGCCCACAAAGATTAGATCTATTCCTACTGCTCTTTAAGGATCATAGTACTAATGACAATTCTTTGAATCTCATTAGTTCCTTCATAGATCTCGGTAATTTTAGCATCCCGCATCATGCGCTCAACAGGATAATCACGTGTATAGCCATATCCTCCGTGGAGCTGAACTGCCATTGTGGTTACGGCCATAGCAGTTTCGGATGCGAACAGTTTAGCCATTGCGGAAGCCTTTCCAACTGGTTTATGTTCAGTAGCCAGATAGGCTGATTGATATACAAGCAGGCGTGCAGCCTCAATTTGTGTAGCCATGTCAGCTAATTTGAAAGCGGTGTTTTGAAATGCAGCAATGGGTTGGCCAAACTGTTCTCTTTCTTTGGTGTATTTACGAGCTTGCTCATAAGCACCTTGTGCGATTCCTAATGCTTGGGAAGCGATGCCGATTCTACCAAAATCGAGTGTCTGCATAGCAATTTTAAAGCCTTGACCTTCTGCCCCAAGAAGATTTTCAGCGGGAATACGGACATCCTC
>DASRMG010000119.1:0-6645 GCA_035648035.1 Desulfosporosinus sp.
TATTTGAGGATTCTTTTCTTACTAATCAGCTAAAAACCCTTGAAAAAGCTAGTTAATCATTAATAATCAAAGGGCAACAATCACATTAGGCTACCTGGAAATCACAGAAGCAGCGATTTAGAGGGTGCGAAACTTAAGAAGAACATTAGCAGATTTCATTGGTATCCCCAAGGATGTTGACGTAATTTCCGATGACTACGAATTTACCTGGACAGATAATCTTAATGACCATGAAGAAAAGCGTCTCTCCTTCTTCAAGCAAGTGACCGATCTTCTTGCTCTGGAGTGCCCAGACTCGGTAAAGGTGTTCGAGTCCTATGCTAAAAGCGACAGCGTCATCGGTGTTTACAATCCAGACAAGGATGAGATTTATCTAAAGCGAGAGTGTTTAAGCGGTAACCTCGAAGAAGCCTTGGCAACTTTTATCCATGAACTCAACCATAAGTCTACTGGAGCAGATGATTCAGACAGGAAATTCGCGGATGGTCTTTCTGCCTTATCAACCAAGCTTGTACTTGAACTCTTAAAGACGGTAGGTGTACCCACAATCCTTAAACTAACCGAAAGAGGGTTTAAGCTGCCAAAAAGCTTCAGCTACCAGGCCGATAGATTATTGAGCACCATAACTGCGATCGGAAATCAGATCTTGATACAAACCAATGGACACTTACTACGTTTATCACTCAATGGCTTAAAGTTAAAAGCCTATTGTTCTGAGAGACCAGTTACCTTATATAAAGGAAGTTTTTATATCAATATTCCGCATGCTATCCGTCAGTTTCTTCCAGATGAAGTTTCCTTTAACGTAACCATCAATCCAGAACAAATCTAACAGAAGTGGAGGCCACACGTGATCGTGATGGACTCCACTTCTGTTAGATCCAAGCCGGAGATTGGCGTGACAACTAACCAAGTCTTGTCACCACTCTCAGATGGGCCTTTCAAATTCTACCGCTCTGTATGGTATATTCTCTTGACCTGTTTAACCAGTGACAAGCTTTTACCTATTGTTGAGTATAGAAATTCAGATATATATAACAAGGGTGAAATATATAAAAGGTTTATATATCTTGGGTGTCACCTTGTCACCAACCCTAAATTCTGGCAAAAAGTGACGCACTGAGCGACAGAATTATAAATAGGGCGATTTTAAGTGTTGTCACTCTTGTCACTGGCAATCTTATAGGCATTCCATAACCCAGCCTCAACTGGGTAACGAAGTTAAATTTAAGGGGGAAATTAATATGTTAGCAACTAAATTCGGATCATTCACCAAAATGGATCAGGGTATCCCATTAACCAATGAACAATTATTCAGAGTGGCCCCAAGCATCTTTGCCGGAGAAAAGCACGCGTCCAGATCAGACAGGTACACATACATTCCCACGATCCAAGTAGTGGAAGGTCTCAGATCTGAGGGTTTCTTGCCATTCTCGGTCTGTCAGTCCAAAAGTCGTATCGAAGGTAAATCTGAGTTCACGAAACATATGATCAGACTAAGACAGCATGATCAAATATTATCTGCTGAGGCCAATGAGATCATACTGATCAATTCCCACGATGGGACTTCAAGCTACCAAATGCTCGCGGGGATGTTTCGCTTCGTATGTCAAAATGGCATGGTGACTGGCGACACTGTCGAGGACATCCGAGTGCAGCACCGCGGGAACATCGTAGACAATGTGATCGATGCAGCCTTTAGCATCGTAGATCAGTTCTCCTAGCAAATGAAAGCATGGGAGCAATGAAGGCAATTCAGCTTTCACGACCTGAGCAGGAGATATTTGCTAGGTCAGCTCTCGCACTAAAATATGGCGAAGAGCAGCCCGTAACAGCAAGACAGATCCTACTACCAAAGAGACTCGATGATGGCAATAACTCTCTGTGGACGAAGTTCAACGTGGTTCAGGAAAACTTGATGAGAGGGGGGCAACGAGGACGAGGCGCTACAGGGAGAAGAGTTACAACAAGGCCTGTGCAGTCAATAGACAATAACGTCAAGTTAAATAGGGCTCTATGGATTCTAGCCGACGAGATGGCCAAACTCAAAAACTAGGTAGTAAAGTGGAGTACGTCAGCTGTTGGCGATGTACTCCATCGATTAGTTCAAGGATTTCTATTGGAATGACCAAGCTCGAGGGAGACTGCCAAATACATTTCCTCCAACGATAATTACGCTAACTATTTAATTCTTGCAAAGAGAGGTTAGTATTTTTATCAGTCGGATCTAGCTGTAACGATTTTTGATAAGCTGCCTTGGCTTCCATCATCTTGTGTTGACCTACTAAGTTTAATCCTTTCAAAGAATACATCTCAGCTAATGCTTTATCGTTTTTCGTAAAACCAGGATATAAATTAATGTATTCATCTATAGCCTCCAGACCTGCTATCATATTCCCAGATAAAGAATACGCTCGGGCTAAATCACAATAAGAAAATTCATTTTCAGGATCTAATTCTATGGCTTTCTTTGATACATGAATAATGTAATCAAAATCTCTTTCTTTACTATATAAATTATCAAATGCTATTTGATGGCAAGCTAAAGCAGTGAGCTCATTAAACATTTCTCCCATATAGATCATCTTATATTGATTGTCTTCTAATGTAACAAACGCAGGCTCAGGAATATTTGAATCTGGTTTAGTCCCGGTAGTCTTAATTTTAAATGTTTTTAATTGGTCAGAACCTTCAGTTCCCACAATCTCGAATTTTGTAACTCCATACGCCTTCTTCAGTAATTCATGGTTTTCTTTAAATTTCTCCATGGAGTACGCTGATTTGGTCTTTATTGATAAACACTCGTATGCAGTTCCATAATCACCTGCGATGACAGCTGTATAATATTTGTTTAATACAATTTCGGCAACTGGCTTCTCGCTCTGCTTTGTGCATGATATTAATAGAAAACTGGATACGATAATTAGGATTAACAAAAGCATTTTCTTCATAAGACTAGACATCCTTTCTGAACTGAACCGCCATTTCTTAAAATGTTTCTTGGAATCGAATATTTATTTAATTCAATAACATTCTTATATTTCCTGCAAGTTACGACACTTTATATTTATTCCCTATATCTTTGTCCTTGACGTCGGGTACGCTGGATAAAAAATGAAACTATTCATCGCCCAAGCTTCGGATTTTTTTATTCATGGGGCAGGTCATGGATTTGAATATATTGCCAACCAGCTAAGGACCCAAGGGGCAACAATTCTGAAATTGCCGAAGCCCTAAGGAAAGTGTATATAGCCTTTGGAAACTCTATTTTGTAACATCTTCGTCGGCTTCCCATAATAAAGAACAATCCTAAATAAGGCTACATTAGGCCAAATGAAAATACCAGAGAACGCTCAAAACGAGTATTCTTTGGTGTTTTTTTTATAGCTATTATCTCATCACACAGGCTATTGTGAATTGTTAGTAGTGTCATGCTAATGCACTAACTTGCCTTAACTACCCACCTCAACAGAATAACAGCATTGACTTTGGGTATCAAAAGCCGATAATCGCTTATTAAAGCCTGCGCCGGTATCGACTCCAATTCGATCCTCCGCAATAAATATTTCAGCTTTTCCTGTAAATGCTATAGTCGGGCTATGACCAAATATAACGATCTTACTTGTGGCTCTGGACAGATCCGAAGCGTTCAAGAATTCTTCCCTAATCCATAGGAAATCCTCTTCTGTTTGGTCTTTGATCTTTCTTGTAGGGTTAACCCCTGCATGAACAAAGAAGTATTTATCACTCTCAACATATAGCGGTAAAGTAGCTAAAAATTCCAAATGATTCTTCATAGCTCCTTTTCTATTTTTATATGAATCTAGAGTTTTCTGTCCGCCATTCCTTAACCAAAGCAACGTATCATTTATCCTATTTCTATTTGGCTCTCTTAATGCATTTATCATTATACGGTCATGGTTTCCTAGTAACGCTATGGCACCCTCCAGGACGTCCCTCATGACTTCTTTAACCACTTTATATGAGTTAGGACCTCTGTCTATATAATCGCCTAAATATAAAATTTGATGGTCTATCGGATTGTAACCGAATTCCCTCTTCAGTCTTTGCAGCGCATCAAAATGGCCGTGTATTTCAGCAGCCCAGAAGGCGCTAAAAGTAGCAGTAGAAAGTGCGATAAACCAAATGAACAACATACGAACAACGATCAAGAACAGGTAAGATTTGAGGAAAGCCAAATAGGCCTTCCTCTTTTATCTTTCTAAGGAGGCAATGACAATGTTCAACAAAGGCTTAAATAGCTATCCTGATGATCACCACCGCCAAGTAGACGATGAGTATGATGAACCCGACAACGATCATGAGGATACTCCACATGGAGACCTCAATGATGAGGTCCGTAAAATTAAGAGAGCAGCGTTCGAGTCCTGCATAAATGATATCGAAGTGAAGGACGACCATACCCTTGTTAAAACCATCTGGGGACAAATTCAGCACTATGCTCAAAATCCCTATTTGAAAGGAGTTGCGATTATTACGGCTATTTTTCTCTTCCGGACCGGTCTCTTTATGGCATATCGCGCGGCAAAAAAGCAAGGGCTGGAGATAGTGAACCTATAATTTTAGCCTGACATCAATATCTTGGAAGGAGTTAATCTTATGGAACAGCTCAGAATCGCAGCTTACGCTCGTGTCTCATCAAAGGAACAGGCAGAAAAAGAATTATCTATCCCAGCTCAACTTATTGCGATTCGAAAATACTGCCAAGACAAAGGCTGGAAACTTATCGAAGAATGCATCGATGAAGGTAAATCCGCTAAGACTGCAGAGAGACCCGCCTTTCAACGAATGATCGCCTTAGCTAAAAGACCTAACAAAGGGTTTGATGCTATAGTGGTTCACAAATTTGACCGTTTTAGTCGAAGCCGCGAAGATCACGTAATCTACAAAGCGCTACTAAAAAAGCTCGGTGTTACCGTTTATTCCGCTACAGAACAGACTGATCCCGATACACCCCATGGTTTTCTACTAGAAGGGATGCTAGAGGTCATTTCGGAATTCTACAATATGAACTTAGCTAATGAAACCAGGAAGGGAATGGTCCAGAACGCCAAACAAGGCTATCATAATGGAGGAATACCACCTTATGGCTATAGCGTAGGTAAAATTAAAGATGTCAAAGGCCGTGAAAAATCCGTCTGGGTATTAGGACCATCTGAAGATGTCGCTAATGTCAGACGGATTTTCGAATTATACGTACGCCATAATAAAGGCTATAAGGTAATTGTAAATATCTTGAATACCGAAGGTGTCCCCTCACCAGGTGGCAAGAAGTGGAGTTATACTACAGTCTGTTCGATTCTACACAACGACGCTTATATTGGACACAAAACTTGGAACCGTTACGACTATAACTCCGGTAAGAAGAAAAAAACACCTGAGGAATGGATAGTGGTAAAAGATGCCCATCCTCCTATAACAGACCTGGACACATTCAATGCCGTACGCGCTAAATCCTTAGAACGAAGTCCCATAGGTGGTGCATATAAGGCTACTGGACCTTCACCCTATATACTTAGGAGCATGTTAAGGTGCCCAATGTGTGGAACTAAAATGGTTTCAGGTAAGAATGGAAAGAGTTCAAGAAATTACTCTAGATACTATCATTGCGGAACTTATCATAGAAATGGTGCTACGCTTTGTAAGCGTAATAGTGTCCCTAAGGACAAGATTGAGTCAGCAGTAATCAATTGCTTAATTAGAGAATTCTCTCTCCTATCCTTTCCGGGGAGCTTGGAAGATGAATCAAGGCGTTTTGGAGGTTACCAGAATCGGGAGAATGTATTTCAGTTAGCGAGAATTAATGACGATATTAAGCATGCATCCAGAAGAATCACTATGGCTAAAGAAGAAAAAGTTACACCCAATTCAAGTCCTTATGTAGCTCAATACATTAGCGATTTAGAAAAAGAGCTAGAGAAGCTTTATTCTGAGCGGGCTGGACTGGATAAGTTGACTACTTCTTCAGAACTAACCCAAGATCAGCTAAGTGTTATTAGGGATAGGTTAAAAGACTTCTCTAACCGTATAAAGTTTGAACCGCCTGAGGTACAGCATCTGTTAATTAAAAAGTACATCGACACTATAGTTTTCGACAAGCTAGCTGGCAATTTTAAAGTCCAATTTCATATTAATTACTCAAGTGGATCTGATGAAACCGAAGTAAAGATACTAGAGAAAAACGTGGTTATTTCGTTGAATTGATCGTAGATATTGACCTCAACTCGCAAAAGTTGGGGCTAATCACTTAGGGGTAGGGACATTAAATAGAGGGGTATCAGCCATGGTTATCAAAAGCCTGCCTAAATCAAGGCTTTGATAACCACGCCGAACCCCTCTTAGATGAGAAAATTAAAAGAGACCCGAAGGACTCTGTTATCGCCATGATTATGGTGGAGGCGAGGGGATTTGCACCCCTGTATCGAAGAGCTGCCACAAAAGCTTCTACGCGTGTGTCCTTTAATTTAAATTTCGCCAGTCGTGACTCCTAAAGGCCAAGATTCATTTCAGGCTAGCTCGATAATCTTAGCTAACAACTCCGAGCATTGCGGTTAGAGCAACCTACTTAATTGACACTCTGGCCCTTCACCGTAGGTACAGAAGGCAGAATGCTAGCGGCACTTA
>DASRMG010000120.1:0-2905 GCA_035648035.1 Desulfosporosinus sp.
ACAACGAATCCTTTCGGTTTTGGAGACAGAGGTATCCCTGTCGTGTGTTCTGTTCTGTTCAACCTCCGAGTCCTCATCACCAATTTAACACAAAAGATTCGTTGTGTCTAGCATTTTTTAAAATCACGCTGTAGTGATATAAAAGATAATGGAATAGGCAGTGATAAATTCAAAGAAGGTTTAGGTATAAGTGGTATGAAAGAAAGGGTGCTGAACATAGGGGGGACCATATCAATTGGTTCAAATGATGGCTTCTTGATAGTTTGTCTTTTGCCAATGGCTAATCATGAAGGGCGTGGGGTTATTTGAAAGTTCTTATAGTGGATGATGATGCTTTAATCAGGGAAGGACTGAAGATACTCTTGGAGATTGAAGCGGATTTCCTGGTTGTAGGTACTGCAAGCAACGGGCAGGAAGCTTTGGAAATGTGCCGGAAGGAAAAACCAGACCTTGTCCTTATGGATATTAGAATGCCTGTTATGGACGGGGTGTTGGGTACCAAGCTCATTAAAAGCCATTTCAAGGACATAAAAGTTGTGATACTTACGACCTTTAAAGATGACGAATATATAAAAGAGGCGTTAAAAAGCGGAGCGGAAGGGTATATCCTTAAAAATCAACCCGCTGATAGTATTATTGAGAGCTTGCGTGCTGTCGCAAAAGGTAATATTGTCTTAGAGCGAGAAGTCGCCAATGCCCTTTCTGCCATGCTGAAGGAAGGCAAAAAGGTTGCTCCCGAACGCCTTGATATTTCACAACGTGAACTTGAAATATTGAAACTGGTGGGAGAGGGCCTATCAAACAGGGAAATTGCAGAAAGGCTTTACTTAAGCGAAGGTACTACGAGAAATTATGTCACTGCCTTATTGGAAAAACTAGGTTTCAGGGATAGAACCCAACTTGCCATTTTCTATATCAGAAATTGTGAGTGAACTACCCACTACCCTAAAGGGATAGTGGCTTCGGGAACGAAGCTAAGTTCACCAGACTCAGTATTCAGAAACGGATACTACGATAGTTAGGTCACGATACCTTCGGTTGACGCATCAGACCGATTTTACTCTTTTTAGAAAACCTCAAATGACTGGCCAGGCATAAATTATTATGCTTGGCCAGTCGTTTCAAGATAAATTTCAGCAACGTAAAAAAATTGACAACGCTCATGGTAGTTAGTATTCTTATTAGATAGGTAGCCCGCTAACTACATGGGGAAGCGTGAAATACAAAATTTATTATATCTATTGATCAAAGCATCAAGGCAGTTGAAGAACAAACTGGATAAAGCCTTAAAACCATTGGATTTAACTGCAGCTCAATTCTCAGTTTTAAAGCAGATCCAATTATCAGAGGGGTTTATTACAGCAGCGGAAATAGCACAGCGGTTGGGATCGGATCGGCCCACTATCTCCGAGATCATTAATAGATTGGAGAAAAAAGGCATAGTGCTTAGAACCGATAATCCAAAGGGTAAAAGGTCCTCCTATTTGCAGATAGATAAAAGGTCTAATTAGTTAGTTGATAGGATTACAACGATTAGCGATGAATTAAACGTTAATATATTTTCAATTTATTCAGAAGAAGATGCCAAGCAACTTATACATTTCATTCACCTATTAATTGAAAGGACTCAAGAATAATGAAAGAAAGAATATTATTAACAGGAGTATCAGGCAATGTTGGAAGTGCTGTAGTGGACTATCTAATAAGCATCAATGTAAGCTTTCTTGCAGGCGTTAGAAACATAGAAAAAAGCAAACATCAAAATAATGCTCTAGAATATATACAGTTTGATTTTGAAGATCCTGCTTCTTATGAAACTGCTTTAGAGGGCGTTACAAAGGTATTCTTAATAAGACCACCACAATTGACAGACATTTTGGGAATATTTGTACCATTTATTCAAAAATGCAAAGAAGTTGGTGTAAAGCAAATTGTATTTTTGTCTTTATTAGGTGCTGAGAAGAATCCATTTCCACCGCACCACAAAATTGAGAAAGCTATCGTCGCATCAGGAACACCTTACACTTTTATCCGGCCTAGTTTTTTTATGCAGAATTTGTCCACGACACATGCAGCGGACATCAAAGAACGCAATGAGCTATTCATCCCGTCAGGAAATGCTAAGGTTAGCTTTATAGATACCAGAGATATTGGAGAGATTATTGGCCGAACACTTGTGGAGGAAGGGCATGGATATAAGGCATATGCTATCACCGGACCGGAGGCAATCACTTATTACCAAGTGGCTGATAGCATGACGCGGTTACTCGGACGGAAAATCACCTATACGAACCCGCATTTATTTAAGTTTAGAAAAGAAATGATTGATCGAGGTATCAATAGAGGCTTTGCTACGGTCATGATGGTATTGTATCTTACAACAAAACTAGGTATGGCAAATCATGTTACCAATACAGCAGAAATACTATTAAAAAGAAAGCCCAGAACAATCGATGAATTTATAAAAGATCATCTTGAAGTTTGGCAGTAAGGAAAAACTATATTTTAAAACAGGTCCATTAATGGATATACTGTACCCTGGGGGAAGGCCTCCCATGTTAGCCTTCCCCCAGGGTACGACTGCGCTAGTTAAGAACTGAACAATACTATTAATAGTTTCCAAGATCATTAGTGAACTCGTTCAGCTAAAGCTGAACATCGGAACTTCAGAAGGGGATTCTACCCCCACTGAAGCGACGTAGAACGCTCCCACTTATAGAAGCTATGCTTGACCCACAACGATTCCATTAGATGGGTAATTTGACATAAATATCTTCTGCTGGACAACTGAAGTCTGAGAAGTTATACTGGTATCAAAACTATGCTTAAGGGCAGGTGGAGATATTTATGACATCAACTACAGGATCTATAGAAGAAACTCACTGGGCTTTTAAAGAGTTCAAAA
>DASRMG010000121.1:0-7471 GCA_035648035.1 Desulfosporosinus sp.
TTGTTGTTTCCACTGAACCACCGATATCGATTGGTAATCTATCCGGTTCTTGAAAATTTAATGCTTTTCTAACTCTCTCCCTAGAATTCATAATTCAACTTCCTCCTTATTATCCGAGTATCTCGGTAAACCAGATTGATAGGACTTGTATGCTGCATACAGGTATGAGGAAAAAAAATTTGCTTCTCAGCTTTGAATCGGTTCTTAAACCTAGTATTTCGCTTTAGATTTCGAATTGTTTGTTGCGGTATGCTTTCAGATACTTGACACAATAGTCATCGCGGCCAGCCAATGTCTCAGCCGTGATTAAACTCGCCATCATCATCTTGTCCAAGGGGTTAATAATCAGCCCATCTAACCCTTTGCCAATCGCCATGATCGCTAAGGCGTGATTCATGAATTTTCTCTCCGGTAAGCCATAGGATATATTTGAAAGCCCGCACATTGTATGAACTCCTATAAAGCGAGTCATAATGGCTTCGACAGAATTGATAAATTCTACAGCAAACGTGCTATTTACAGAAATTGGTTGTACCAGCGGATCTACATAAATGTGGTCAAGCGACACATTGTTTTGGACGAGCCCGTTGATGAGTTTATCAGCAATTTTTAAACGGTCATCCATGGTTTCAGGCATTCCCTCATCACTCATGCAAAGCGCCACTACTTTTAAATCTGTGCCCGCAACAACAGGAATCAACGCATCATAACGCGCTTTTTCTAGGGAGATGGAGTTAATCATCGCAACACCTCTGTGCACAGACAAGGCCTCTTGAATTGCCTTTGGGTCGGGGCTGTCAATACAGCAGGGGCAATCCACAACATCTTGAACTGTTTTGACCAGCCATCTCATGTATTCTGGTTCCTGACCGACAAAAATACCGGCGTTAACATCAATATAATTTGCCCCAGCCTCGAATTCCTCCTTGGCTACATTTTGAATATAATCTGCATCTTGTGCTTTAATAGCCTCTCCTATGGCCTTACGGCTTGCGTTAATTAATTCCCCTACAATTATCATAACTATTCCTCCTTGATAGATAACGGCTCTCTTGTCCGTAGATTGACGAATAATTAATAATCCTATTTTCTCAAGAGTTCAAGATAGCAATAATGAAACCCATTATTGCTATCTCTATTAGTCTCTATGCTTTATAATCGCGCCTTTGTCCGCGCTTTCTACTAAGCTTGAGTATAGGTTTAAATAGCCACTCGTAATCTTTTTGGCGGGTTTCGTCCACTGGCTCAAGCGCACTTGAATTTCTTCATCACTGACCTTGAGTTCCAGTCGTCGACCGGGAATATCAACCACGATAGTGTCACCTTCATGAACGATGGCTAAGGGCCCTCCCGCCGCAGCTTCCGGTGATACATGTCCAACAAGGCCTCCACGATTTGAACCTGAGAAGCGCCCATCTGTGACAAGCATCACGCTTTCTCCCAAGCCCATTCCGTCCATTACTTTAAGTGGTTTATACATCTCTGGCATTCCTGGACCGCCCTGAGGACCTTCATAGCGGATAACGATACAATCTCCGGGACTAATTTTTCCGTTGGTAATTGCAGCAATAGCCTCGTCCTCGCTATCAAAAACTCTAGCTGGTCCGCTAAAGTTCCACATGCTTGGCAGAATAGCAGCCGGCTTACAAACAGCACTATCGGGAGCTAGGTTACCTCGTAAGATGGCAAGTCCCCCAGTCCGGCTAAACGGATCTTCCAGAGAACTAATAATTGCGGTATTCTTACTCGTTGCCCCAGCAACATTTTCCTTGATAGTATTCCCGGTTACCGACAGTTCGTCACCATGGAGTAAGGGCATGAGCGTATTATAGACTGCCGGTACTCCACCCGCTTTATGAAAATCAACGACGTTCGGTGCCGCTGCAGGGTTCATTTTTGCAATGTGGGGAGTCGTATTGCTCAGCTCATCAAAGACATCTAAGGTTAATTCAACTTCCGCCTCATAGGCAATCGCTGGTAAATGTAACGTGGCGTTTGTCGATCCTCCAATTGCCATATTAAGCCGAATTGCATTTTCTAAGGATTTTCGGGTAATGATTTTGCGAGCTGTTAGCCCTTGTTCAACAAGTTTTACGATCTGCTGGCCACTTTTCTTGGCCACTTCTAAGCGTTGGGGATCGACTGCCGGAATCATAGCACTTCCCGGAAGGCTCATGCCTAAACCCTCAGCCAGAATACACATAGTGTTCGCAGTACCTAAGAAAGAACAACTCCCGCAACCTGGGCAGGCTTTGTTTTCAAGTTCTATCACTTGATCCATTGTAATCGTCCCAGCTGTAAATAGGCCTAATGCCTCGCTCACAGTCGCCGCATCCGCGGCTTTCCCCTTGAATTCCATTCCGCCTTCCATTGGACCTGCATTAACCAATATAGCCGGAACGTCCAAACGAGCCGCAGCCATAAGCATGCCTGGAACTGTCTTATCACAGGACCCTAGCAGAACCATACCATCAAGTTGGTGAGCTTGCATCATTAGTTCAATATCGTTGGCTATGCAATCTCTTGTCGGTAAAATATAACGCATCCCAATATGGCCCTGTGCAATTCCGTCACAAGCCCCAATGACACCGAAGTCTACCGGAGTCCCTCCGGCTTCCCGAATACCTTCCTTCACGAGAGTTGCGATGTCATTCAAAGAAAAATGTCCGGGTACCACTGTACTGTGGGCATTCACCACGGCAATCATAGGTTTTTCTAGGTCTTGATCTGAATAACCCATAGACTTATATAAGGCCCTTTGAAATGAGAAATCAGGTCTCGTTAAAATTCGTTCACTTCTTCTTGGCATTTTTCTCAAACCCTTCCAGTTTCCTTCTAAATTATAAGGTTTATTTCTTTGCCCCTTTAATTTTAGACAAAGTTTATATCCAAATTCATTTCTTGGTCGAACTCTAGCTCTTGTAAAGGAGTCAATATTTCTATACCAGGATGGTTACTGAGTAGGGGTAGCAAGCTTTCACTCACTGCGATTTTTGAAATCTCTAAGGTATTAGGAATGTACATCATTCGAGCACTACATGGATTTTCTTGCCATAGGCAGCGTTGGGCTGCAGCAATGCTTGCCCGATCGTTGGGAAACGCCATCGGTATTTTGCCTCGACTAATAAATGAACTCGTAAGCACGTTTTCTCTCATGACTGGATAATCGATTGCGTGCATTACCCTTTCTGTTGTGAAATCCGCCAAACCGATTCCTAAAGCATTTCCATGGGTCGCCTCACTTAATCGTAAAGCAACAATATATTGAATCGTGGGACTAGAGAACTCCGGTTCCCCATAGATTTGAACTCTTCCAATAATATTGGTATCCATACCCGTCCCACTAAAGTTTTTTCCCATTTCCCCTACGATCAGGACATCGAGTTCATTGACAGGAAGTGTAGGCATCAATTGACGCGCAAGAAGCAAGAGTTCTGGTTCCCTGACAGCAAAATCTTCTGGAAGTACAGCCTCAATATGTGCTGTTTCGTCATAACCATTTTCCAAGATCGCAAGGCCACAGAGTATGGGAGCTTTGCTTAGGGTGACTTGAGCTACTTGGGGAATCAATTCAAATCCACGGACCCCATAACGATGTATAGCTAAAGGCTGTTTGTGCTTACCTAGGCCGATAGCAATCATTTTATGCAAGCCGCTCTCGATGGGACCCCGAAAATCAGTATGGGGTTTAATCCGCCCTATCACAATAATCCCGTCTGCTTTAGCAGCGTGGGCATCTAGATAGACGGGTAGTCCGCCAGCAGTACTGCCGATCTCTATCACATCCATGGTAGCAAGAATTGGTACGCCCATGGATTCTTCTGTGATGCCCAGTCCCCTTAGAAATTCAACTTGGCCCTCTGCTGTGGCCCCTCCATGACTCCCCATCGTGGGAATAACAAAGGGCTCTCCACCCCATGCCTTTATTTCATCCACAACGGTTCGCAAAATGAGAGGAATCTTGTATATCCCTCGGCTACCTGCAGTTATGGCTATTCTCATCCCCGGTTTAACTTTGTCTTTAAGCTGGATTCTGGCTAATTCCTTACGAATCTCTTCTGCAATGTTCTGGACGGTTTGGTTAGGCAATTGTTGCTTAATGATTGCAAAACGTGGAATCACTGAATTCACTCCTCCTCAAGAACTTGTATTCGGTGGAAGTAGATTTCCTCCACTTCCACACCCTGTCAGGCTATTTATATTTAAATGTCTGTATTCCTAATATTTTCTAGGCAACCGTTAGGTTCTAATTGGTGATCGATGGCAACCAAAGTGATAAGGCTGGCCAGTAGCTTACCAGTATTAAGAGTAACACCAAAGCGATAATAAACGGAACCATTTCCTTTGCCACTACATCGACACTCAGCCCGGCAATTCTTGAAGTAATAAATAGTGTTATTCCGACTGGCGGGGTGATTAGACCAATCATCAGACTCAAGACCATGATGACCCCAAAATGATATGGATCGATTCCCATAGCATTAATCAAGGGCAATAGCACCGGAGTTAAAATAATTAAAATGGAGGTTCCTTCCATAAACATTCCTAAAATCAAGAACATAATATTAAGCAGCAAAAGCACCATCATAGGGCTAGTTGTTAAGGCTTGCACGCCCTGCATCAGAAGTTGCGGCACCTGTTCCCGCCCAAGAATCCAGCCAAACATCGATGCAGCAGAAACGATGAACATAATCACCGAAGTGTCGATGGCGGCTTTATAGATAATATTAGGTAAATCTTTGACGGTAATCGCCTTAAATATAAACATACTGACAATCAAAGAGTAAACTGCTGCGACCACAGCAGCCTCGGTCGCAGTGGTCACTCCGGAGAGGATTCCTCCAAGAATAATCACTGGCATGAGTAATGCTAAAAAGGCATGCCGAAAATTTGCGAAGATCTCCCTAAAGCTTTGCCTTGCTTCCTTACCATACCCTCTCTTAACCGAAATGAAATAGGAAGCTGCGATCAGAAAAAGGCCCATACCCACCCCGGGAACAGCTCCTGCCATAAACATTTTACCGACCGAAAGGTTGGCCATACCCGCATAGAGGACAAAAGGAATACTTGGGGGAATGATTGGCCCTATCGTTCCTGCGGCTGCAGTGAGTGCGGCCGCAAACGCCCGGCTATACCCTGCTTTCTCCATTGCCGGGATGAGAACAGTACCAGTAGCCGCTGCGTCCGCTAAAGCTGATCCGGACATGCCCGCCATGATCATATTTGTAACGACGTTGACATAAGCAAGCCCACCCCGAATAAAACCAACTAGCCCTTGAACGAATTTGACGATGCGGATCATCAAACCGCCATTGTTCATTAGCTCCCCCGCGAGGAAGAAAAATGGAATCGCTAAGAATGTGAAAGAATCGCTCCCTACAATCATGCGTTGCGGAATGGCCTGGACCGGAAAGGCGTTGCCTAAAAGGAGGTAACTCACTGATGCAAGCACCATCGTTATGGCAAGTGGCACTCCAGCAAACATAAGTACAAAAAATACAAATATCATAACGAAAAGCATCAGTTCACCCCCTTAATTTCCATGATGTCTTCATAGATATTGGACCCCAGGTACAAAGCCATAAACACCGCACTAACCGGAATTGATGCATAAACATACCCAGCGCTGATTTGAAGGGCGGGGGTCAAATTGTCCAGAACGATAGGCAACATCAACCCGCCGGCTACAAGCATGATCACTGCAAAAACAACTTGTAACAGGTCAACCAAAAGATCATTGTACTTGCGTAGTTTGTCAGGAAGCAAATTAACAAAGACATCGATCTGAATGTGATTTCTTGTACCGATTGCAACCGCCGCCCCCAAGAAGGTGACCCAAATAGACAGATAGCGGGCAAGCTCTTCCGACCATGAGAAGGGGCTCTCAAAAATATAACGGGACACAACCTGCAAGAAAACTACCAAGACCATCATGGTGAACAGTATAACGATTACCGTCTTTAGTAGCTGGTTCATCCAAGCTATTAGCTTTTTGTACAATGGAATACCTCCTTAATAGAAAAATCGGGAAGGAAGACAATCCCGCCTTCCCGAGCCTTAATTTCTACTTCGTGTCTAGAATCGCTTGATAGAGACCAGGCTTCCATTTTAGTTCGCTTTCCAACCTAGCTGGCAAATCCTTGATCTTGTCCCGGAAAAGATTGGTATCGACTTCAACAACCGTCATTCCTTTAGCTTTTAAACCAGCGAGGAACTTGTCTTCAGCGTTCAACGTATCTTTCAATTCTTGCTGACCGGCTTCCTTAGCGCTATCGTTAATGACTTTTTGCAGATCCTCTGGCAAGCCCTTCATAATTTTATCGCTAATAAATAGGATATAAGGAGCCCTGACATGCGCCGTAGTCATTAAGTATTTCTGAATCTCGTAGAAACTGGAAGTGGTAATCAGTTCTAGCGGATTTTCCTGGGCATCGACAACGTGCTGCTGCATAGCATTATACAGTTCACCGAAGTTAATGGGTGTAGGGATAGCTCCCATTGCCTTCCAGGCTTCTGTAAACACTTTAATTTCAGGTACCCGCAATTTTAAACCTTTCAAATCGTCAGGGGTTTTAATTTCTCTGTTAGCCGTTAAAAAACGAGGTCCACGTGTCCAATAATCGAGGACACGAGCGCCCTTTGTCTCCACGAACTTGTCCGCTAGTCCATTCCCGATAGGTCCACTAAGAACCTTTTGCAGGTGTTCAAGATCACGGAAAGCATATGGCATATTTAAGGCGGCATATTCAGGTGCGAACAAATTGATGGGGGCTTCCCCAGTAAGGGCCATATCTACGCTCCCCAACTTGATGCCGTCCATCAGATCCGCCTCGTTACCCAATGTGGAACTTGGGTATACTTGAACTTCAATCTGACCTTTGCTCCGCTCTTCCACTAACTTCTTAAAGAATTTAGCATTGTCATCTGCCGGACCGCCCGGGGCCATGATGTAACCCAGACGGAGGACTGTCTTTTTAGTCGCCGTATCGCCTGTGACAGAGGGTTTAGAGCTTCCACACCCGAGCATGGGAAACGTGAATGCAACAATAAGCATTCCGACCAATAAGCACTTGCTCTTCAATGATTTCTTCAACTTGTTCTCCTCACTTTCACTTTTAGGATGTTTATGGTTTTCGAACTTTGAAGCCGTTTCCGAGTCTTGAAGCCGCATCATCACCCCTTTCACAAATTACGGTTTTAACCTCATACCCCTAACCGAAGTACTCCTATACCTGCTTAACGGCATGGTCCAGCCGATGCGTTTCTTGCATATCACAAGTGCGAATCAGGAGTTCCTTGGAATACGCATCTAATTTTAAGCTTTCTTAGTCAGAGCATCTTTAGCAGCCTGAGCTGCTAAAGCACCATCAGGAGAATAAATATCCGCACCTATTTGTTGAGCATAAATATCTGTGATGGGAGCCCCACCTATCATAACTATATATTTATCCCTTACTCCAGCATCCTTAAA
>DASRMG010000122.1:0-17810 GCA_035648035.1 Desulfosporosinus sp.
GTTCATATCTTTCGTCCTTCCTCAATGACCAAAGGAGAGTATAATCTTCTTTTTCAAATCTTGTTGTTCCAGCCAATTGGTAATCGAGGGGGTTAGATCACTCAAACGCATTTGTTTCAATCCCAATTTTGTTAAAAATGCCTGAATCTCTGGTGTCACATTAAGACCTGTCGTCAAACCATCAATCTCCTGTAAGCTTGTTTCCAACTGATCTAAGGTCTTTTGTGTCACCGGCCAAGTATGCTCTAGGTCAGTGATACTCTTGAGACGAATCGCCGTTTCAGACTCACCAATGATAGCGGACAATGCATTGAGCATACTGCGTTGTCCCTTGCTTACCTTATCGACGTAATCCTGCCAGAGTTCCTTAAGTCCCTGATTTTTTTGTCCTATTAATTCCTGGATCTTTTTATAAGCTAAAACTTTAGGCACATCAGATACATTATTTACCTTGAGCACTAGTTCATCGAGTTGGATAATCGTCTGTCGCAAATCTTGCTTAGAAAAAAAAGCAGGGTCATGGTGGTGAAGCGCGTCAAAGACCTTTAACCAGTTTTGCCCAATGATGGCAGTTGCCGTAGCCTCGTTGAATAGTTTCTCATACTCTTGATGTCTTGTAACGAGGAGAGTCATCTCCTGCCATTTCTGTAATTCTTTTGCCACTACGCCTATCTTTGCTAACAACATTAGATCCCCTCCTCACAAACTGACTGGAATCCTTCACTTAGACTTAAGGTCAAATCCACAGTCTGCTTGATTAGACTGCTTACATCCTCGCCTGCTGATGACGCTTCTAACTGCTTGATCTTCTCTTGAAATCTCACGCTCTTTTGTTCGAGCAATTCGTTGAACCTCGTGAAGATAACACTCGCAGGATGCAATCTTTGCACCGGAAAAGAAGAAGCCAGTTTATTTTTGGTCGATCCTTCAGCCCCTATAAAACGTTCGACTGCGCTTACATCGAAAGCCAATTTTGCGCCGGTTAGATTGCCTGAGGTCAGTTTTTCAAACGTTTGTTCAGGAAATGCTTCATTTGCACCTTGAAGCAGGACTAAAAATTCCCTCATCGACTTCAGTAGCCCGGCCAACCCATCTTTTGACAGATCAGCACCGACATACGTATTAAGAACTTCCTTCACTTGGGAGGCCTGAGCACACTCATCTTCCAGAGCGGAGCTATATAGTTTATGAACTTCCTGCAATGCCTGGAGAGGATAATATATTTTTTCATTTTTCAAATCAGCAAATATCTCTTCATCCAGCACCTTAACATTCCAGTCGCACCGTTGCCATTCGTCCATACTTCCTAAAATTTCAGCGGCATCTAGAAAGAATACATTACTGTCATGCGTTATGTCGCCTTGTTTACGATTAAAGTAATCTATTAAAAATTTGTGATTATCAGCAAATTTCTTATTTTTCTGCTGTTGCTGCAAACCTCTCCACTTGACACTTCGAAGATCATTCACAATAATATCTCGCCAAGGCAAGGTCATTTTCGCGTAGATCTCGCGCAGACTGTCTCTTTCCGCAAGGCGACCACCGATTACTGCCCCATAATAAGATGCCAAGACTGACCATGATCCGCAAGGAAAATTTTCTTTATTATGATGTAGATTAATGACAGTCTTGATAAAATCGTCTTTAACTTCTTCCATCCATTGATATAGTTGTCCCAAATAATCGTCAGAATCTGAAAAATCCCATGACTTAGAGCCAAGATATTGCCAGGCAGCAAGCGCCAGTAACGCAAACTGGGCTTTTTTAGTCCTCTTGACCCTAAATCCTTCAAACGACTGTCCCGTTTGTCCTTCAATAGAGAATCGCTTAGTCGTAAAAGCGTCCAGTATATTGCCTGGTACTCCCACTCCCTCCCAATCGATAAAGTCCTTCAAAGCATCAAGGGCGTTGTCGCGACTGGGTGCATAAGTAACCAACGCTTTTCCATTGACCCATTCCTGTAACTCTTGCTGAATACGTTTGAACTTCTCTTCCCGCTCATTGACAGGCGGAGTGGGAGGAGTACTGTCTGAATTAGTTTGATCAGATTTGGTATCCTTCTGTTTAGGCACAGCACCCTCTTGAACACCTTCAATAAAGGGTAGCTGGAACGCGGTAAATACCTCTTTTTCTAATTCTCCTACCGTCACCTGATCACCAATTATTTTCCGAAAAGCCGTTCCGTTGCCCCATAGGCGCAGCAGACAACCAATGTTCTCGCTATATTGGGCGTTTTGCCTGATTATGACCGCTTCATGAGTCGGTGCCATCCACTGTGGAATTGAAAATTCGCCTTGTAATGCAGTGGACGATGGCGGAAAAGGTTCGTGCGCCTCCCTGTTAACAAATTCGCGCGTAATAAAGCTGATGACGTCTTGAAGGAAGTGGCGCGGTGTCTGCAACTGCGGTCTAAGTCGAGCATACGCCTGAACAACTGCGTTACGGTTAAACGGAAAAATTGTTAATTCAAATCCCTCTTGAAGTTGATACATAGCCCAGTAGTAATCGTGGTAAAGAGGTGAGATGGGCAGATCCTCTTTAGAAGCCCCATCGTCTACCCAATGTCTAAGTTGTAACGTCGGAAGATAAACGGCATTGAGGTAGCGGGCGGTCATCTCGAGCAAATACGCATCGTCATAAGAATCTTGGTCAATGGTCACCTTATAAGTGACCCGGTCTTTGATATTATCCGGTAGATCCGTATTATAGTAAGCAGTTGTGACTCCAACGATAGAACAGATCCGACATAGTTGTTCGTTCAGCGCCGTTCCCATGTGTTCTTGGATTAACACTTCCATCAAGGCCCGATCAATTCCCGTAAACGATGTAATATCTTCAATAAATAGAACCAGACTTTTCCCCATAGTCTTCAGTTCTCGCCGCAGGCGCTCAAATATTTTCTTAAGATCACTGACCCTTAAATTCGTACATTCCTGAACTACCTCATTTAAATGGCTATTTAAGAATTTCGAAATGAGCTCGCGTAACGCCGGTCCGCGCTTGTCATCTGCCAATTCTTGGGCAAGCCTACGAGCTGTTCCAGCGCCTTCTCCTTGCTGCATTTGCGTTAGTTGCTGATAATCCAGCATTAAATCATCCGCAAAAAAGCGTGGTTCAATATCATCGACACGCTGCTTACTCCCCTCAGAACCCAATCTCTTTTGAATACGATCAACAGCGCTCCCGTCACGACATAAGAATTCCAAAATCGTTTCATCCACCATGAATGAATAGAGATGGCGTCCAAACCGGTTCTTCATCTCACTCTCGCCGAACTCACTTGCTATTCTAGCAAAACTGAGGACAATCTTACGCTTGAGAGCAATCTCACTCAAATGCTGGTTCGCTTCGATAAGTATTTTTAATTCGTTCTGACGGTAATCCTCTGAAAATACGTCAGATTGAATAATCTGCTCCAAAGCACCTCGCAAGGTATTCTCGGCCCGAGTAATGAACAACAGGACATCGCCATTAGTCTCAGCATAATGTAGGTACTTTTCTTTCAACCAGCGAATTATATGTGATTTTCCGGTTCCCTGACCACCGCGAATCATAATCACTCTGTGGGAATCCGGTAGGTCTAACAAGACGCGTTGGAGTAATTCGTCTTCAAGCACAGTTTTTTCAGGCGCCCCACCACCCTGAAATTTCAATTGACGAAAGGGAGTATGAGTCGCCAAAAAATCTTCTCGAGAAACAATCGTGGCATCCGTACGGATAACTTCATCTAATCGTCTAATTATCTCTTGAGACTGCATCATAGACTCCCTCCAATCAGGATAGAAGACACTTGAGCCGCAATTTCGTGGGTACTCACCCTATGAAGTTGCCAGATATTCGTCGCGTCAGGTGTATAGATAAGCGTAACCAAACCTTGATCATGGAGAGCTCGCAAACCTGACGACAGACCAACAAATAGTTTTTTAGGTTCCAGTACAGCACTACCCCGAAAATTGTTGGCATATTCCCCAAAATCTAATTCAGGACAAGTACGGTTTAACCAAGTCATAAAATCCGATAAAAGAATTGCTTTTTGCCTTGGTAACTCATGATCAAACGCCAGAACGTCACGGAGTCGTCCTGCAACATTCGGAATAATATCCCCATTGTGAAGAAATCCATAGCCGAAGTAAATAAACCAACGTTTCCATGCATTTAATTTTGTCTTATTAAAGGTGGCTCCCAAGTCATGAATAAAACTCGCCACCAATTCATCGTCTCCTAGACGATAAACGGCACGCCCCTGCATCAAATACCAAGTAGAGAAACGCACAAAGACTCGCTCCGGTTGAGCCATAATCTTTTGATTTATAACAAAGCGAACCCGCCGTTCGTCTTCCAAATCCAGCGGGTCGAACTGCAAATGAACTATCTCTTCAGCATCTTCCTTAATAAGGTCTCCTTTTCGAGCTAAACTAAAGACTTGCTCAAACCCTGTCTGTGATGGATTTAATTGAGTGGGTTGAAGATAGTGTTTCAGCAGATCGCTCGTCATCCGACCCCGGGCGACCAATTTGAGTAACGCAAGCAAACGATGAGGTGTTCGGGTCCCATACAAATTATCATCAAAAGGCATAATGATCCTCCTCAGAATAAGACTGTTTCGGCTTGCTTTTTCATCGAATTCGTTAAGTTTTCTAGGGCATAACGGCCTTCGACAAGTTCAGTTAGAGGCTTACCTTGACTAGGGATATAAGTTTTCTCACCGGTGATATGCAAAACTTGATTGGCAACATTCGCTATGCGATAGCGCTGCAACCATCTATAACAACGCTCTACATCCTCGCTAGCAGAATACCAGGCAGCAACAACGCCGAGTATCCGTATATTTGGGTCACGGTCTAACACTTCATCCCAGTCATAGAGAGTATAATCATACTGAAAGGCGGGTATTTCCCGCATGAACTTTGCCAAATCGCCAATAGCCTTTTCGGGAAGAATTATTGTTCTAAGGCCAGATTCGATGAGAGCGGTTACATGAGTCGCTTCAACTGCCAGCTCTTTTTGGGTATAAAGTAGTAATTCTGATCGGTACCCTAACCATTTGCGCAATTGTCCAATTAATTCGTATGATCTAGTGACTTTTGGTCCCTGGAGACCTAAAATGGATCGATATTTATCGTTGCCATGTGAATTTATCCGACAAGAGGGGCATCCGCCACAGACTTCACGAGTATATGAATATACGGCTCGAAAGTGCTCGCTCCAACACCGATTTCCGTTCCTATCCAACAAGGCAGTCATCCGTCTTAAGTCCCCATGCTTGGCTTTCCACTCCTCCTGCCGTGGCTCGGTTACGGTCCTAATAAGGTAATCTTCATCCTCCAGTACATCGATATCCCTCATCTGCACCAGAATATGGCGCCGCGCTTCAGGGTTAGGATACTTAACATCAATAATATTAATTAAGTTGCAACGATATAGAAAAAGTAACGCCACTTCATTAACATTGGCATTCGTTACCCCCGTCTCTTTATCAGCCAAGTGTGGCGGTCGACAATCGCTATCGACCCATAACGTATCACCAGAGATGAAGTTACCCTGTTGACGCAAGGCAAACCACCGCTGAGCGATTGTTTCAGGACGGAGTACCGTCGACTTAATTAGATTAAAGGCTTGCCTATAATCTGGCAATGCGACAACACTAAGTAGTGCTACAAAAGGAAATCCATCCCTTCCGCCCCGCCCAACCTGCTGGTAATAGCTATTGATACTTTCAGGCAGACTGGCGTGGAGGACAGTACGAATATCCGATTTGTCCACTCCCATGCCAAACGCAGAGGTGGCTACCATAATATCGATTTGATTTTTATTCCATTGATTGATCAGTTTCTTCCGCCGCTCAGAGGTTGTACTCCCCGAAAATACATCCACACTATTAAACCCAGCCTCAACCAGACTGTTTTTCCAGAGCACTGCCTCGCTTGGCTTAGTTACATAGAGAATAGCTGGTTTAGGAAGTAACGGCATAATCTCTAGTATTCGTTCTCGTCGTTGTTCATTATTATCCGAATGGTCTAGGAAAAACATGGGTTCTGGGCGCAGGGCGTCACCACGTATAGAAATGAGTCGATCGAGTTCGGAAAACATTTTGGTGAGTAATTCGGTCGCTCGGTCCGACAACGTTGCCGACAGCAGGATCGTCCGCAGACGTCCACCACTCGCCTCAAGCATTTTTTTTCGAAAACTTGATAAAAATTGAAAGTCTGTCCGGAATGAACTTCCCCAGTCAGAAACCATGTGGGCCTCATCAATAACGAGAGTAATTACCTTACCACTTCTCACCGCCTCGAGGATCAGAGCCCTGAAGCCAGGCCCCATCATTGTCTCAGGTGACATATAAACAAGAGGCATCGTCCCCATTTTTATACCATCATAGATACGATGCCGATCTTCGTCACTCATCCCGCTATAATAGGCGGTAGGCTTATATTCTTCGTCAACCGCGCTGGAGAAGCACTCACGTGCCTGATCCGCCTGATCAATGGCTAAAGCAATCGTCGGCACGACGACTAGCGTGGTTCCCGATTGGTCGATGGCTCCGCTTAAGTTTCCTCCCTCAGTGGCCCAGTAGGCTGGAAAACGGCCCACATTACTTTTCCCACCTCCAGTCGGAAGGCAAACAAGCAACGTATGACCCGGCGGAAGGTCCATGGCCTTCTTAACTGCAATTTTCTGCCCACGTGATGCGAAATGCGTATACCCTGTCATGGCGTATAATGTCCCATCACCCAGAATCGACTCCGCTGGGTGACTTTGCTGAAGCCGATAAACTTTCTGAATAGTTTCAAAGGCGCCGAACCAAGATGGCATCTTCTTTACAGCACTGATCTCACCGTCACCGTCAATGTGCAGATTGGCATTTGGACACACTGCTTGCATTTTTTTTCTAAAGTCAGGGTGAAGGACAAACGTGCTTTGCCAGTTCAGCATGACTTGTCGCAAATGACTTGCAACATCTAACCATCCCCTGCTCCCCGACAATTCTTCGAGGTCACTCAAGGACCGGCATAGCCGATAAGCGCAAGAGGCCTTGGAGCGAGATCCGCCAGCTTGTATCCATTCTCCAATAAGGTGTAACCCTTCTCTTGGTAAGATGCCCTTTTCCATTACCTGCTGCACAATAGCGTTTATATCATTCAACTGCAGGTACCCCACAAACCAGCGCTACTGAATCCAGATGGACATCTGTTTTCCTGAGACCCGTTTGCAACGCCTGGAATACAGTTTCCATATAATTATGCCGTTCATCGGTCGAACCATCGTTTTCGCCATAATACAAGGCGGCACCTTTCATACCATAAAAGCGACGCGAAAAATCCTCCTGTGCTACGTCCAGTTCTATAAGTTCAGCCAGTTGTTGTCTCGCTTGGGCAAGTCCCTTGCGATAAGCCTCATTAACCAGACTCTGCCACTCGTCTGATGGAAACTGTTTTTTAGTCCAAGCTGAATTACTCGTTGCGAAACGTTCCTTAATTTGCATAAAATCTTTTTCCGCCTTGCGTTTTCCAAGATGCGCAACGCTTTTCGGTCCAAATTCACGCGTGAGTAAGACTGGATCAATGTCCGGCACTAAACCCTCATCCTCTATTGATAATCCATGAACAGTCATCATCGGCTCCAGTGGGATATAGCCCTGTGCTAACGAGATATAGGTCAACGGCACTTTATTACGGATTAACGGACTGGTGTCAAAGGCCACGGACCAGGTAAACACCAAACCCCACCATTCTCTAGGAATTGGCAACTCAATGGCATAGGCACAACAGCGCCCGCGGTAGCATTCCTGAGCATTTTCTGTAATAGCATTAAACATCGTTTCTCCTGGCGCAAAGAACAAGAGATTCTCCATTTCTAAAGCAACACGTCGGGAAAACGTCCCGCTAATCTCCTGGTCTACGTCTGTTCTTCGAAAGGCTTCCTGCATATTGGGCGGTCGAAACAACGTATTGGAAGTAGCATTCATACGAAATAGTTTAGGAATGAATTTGACAATATTAGTGCCTCTATCTTCTCTGGCGCCCAGACCCACTGCTGAGGTCCATTGCATCATGGTATTTGCTAGGGCCTGCCCTTCATCAGCATCAAAGTGACTGATTAGTTGACCAAGTTGCGCCTCAACTCTGTGATCCAACTGCCGACAAAGATCAAAATAGCGTTCTTTAGCAACAATATCCCGCATCTCTCCCAATTGTCTTTCGAGAGGTTCAAGGGCCTCCTTCAATCCATAGCGCACATCGTTCACAAGAGCATGATCCATTTGGGCCAGTATTTCTTTCAAAGCTATTTCAAGGCCGCTCAACGATTCATGGAATATATTGAGACCTTTGTCCCAGAGAAAAAATAGCTGCTCTTCCACCGTCTCAAGGGCATAGAAAACGATGGATGTCACTTCTTTAGTACGTCCGATGCGATCAACGCGACCAATCCGTTGCTCTAATTCGGAGGGGAACCAAGGAAGATCAATATGGATGATCGCGTGGGCTAATTGGAAATTTCGTCCTTCTCCTCCCAATTCATCGCACAGAATAAAGCGACACTTTGGATCGTTCTGGAAACGGTCAACTTCCTCCTGAAGTTCTTTGGCAGTCTTACCCCGATGAAAGGCAGCAACCGCATCGTTTCCAAATCGACTGCGAAGAGCTCCAACCAAGGGTAATACCGTCTGAGTAAAGTTTGTAAACAGGACATATTTTTCACTTTCTAGTGTCTCATCAAGGTAATTGCATACCTTCCCAAGGCGTCCCCTAATTTGATCCGGGTCGTCATCTAACAGTTCTCCAATACCTGCTAACTCCTCTTCAACTGCCTTTTGCCATTGAGCGCATAGCTGATCAATCGCTTGTATCAATTCCTGTTCATTAGGAATGAAGCCAACAAGATCAATACTTTGCAGTTGAGTAAGTCGTTGACAGAGTACATCTCTTAGAGCCCATGGAGAACTACCAACAGAACTCAATAATCTTTTTGCCCAAAGAATGTACTGTTCTGGATCTGCTGCGGATATCTGTTCCAGAAAGGATACAATTTGTTCGTAAACATCCCGCTCGTAAAAACCATATTCCGACCCCGCCATATCGTATTCAACCTTTTCAAGAGCACGAGCGGGAAGCTTGTCCCGAAGTTCGGCGCGGCGGTGACGTATAATCCGTCGCTCAATCTGATAATTCTCACCTAAATATGCCAGCGCTAACTTTACAATTTCAAGCCCTTGGTCATCGCTTTGAGGATCAATTTTACTTATGAGTCCGCTAAACACCTTATCATTCAGTTGATTCCCCAGTTGTTCGAGTTCTTCAATGAATTCTTCTGCCAAATGATCATCCAGATAAGACTCAATGTCCTGCATCAAGCGTTGTACCGTAGAAGCAATGTCTCCTTGCTTTTCAAGCAGACCTGCGAATTCATTCGCTGTCATCTTCCCAAATCGCTGAGGAGCCAGCAGAGAAAGCAGCCTCAAATATTCCTCCCTTCGCTGCTGGATAGGCGTAGCGCTCAAAAGCAACAAATTCTCAGTTCGACAACTTAGTTGATAAATGGCTTTATAATGCTCATTCAAAGCCAACAATCGATGAGTCTCGTCCACAATACATAAGTCCCAATCCACATTAAGAATCTCTTTGGCATCTTCCCCCAGGATCTCCTCCAACGGGAAGATCAAATAATCACTATAGTTGGCAGACTTCGAATATATTGGTGCCTCTATCCAAAACTTATAAGAAAGCTCGTTTTGCCATTGATGGATCAGAGACTGAGGGGCAATAATCAGAGTTCTGAGAAGTGGACGTCGTTCTTTGAGGCCCTTCATAATCACGCAGGCCTCAATTGTCTTACCTAAACCTACCTCATCTGCTAACATCAGTCGACATGGATTATCCGTCATAGCCCGCACAATAGCGTCGATTTGGTGAGGCATAAGGAAAACTCTAGATCCAATCAGAGTTTCAAATCCATACGTCGCGTTTTTTAACATATGCAAGGAATTTCTCACAACATTGCGATGTTTGAACCAGAAGGGGTTTTGGAATTCGTAGTTAAGTAACTGGATAATTGGGGAAATATTTGCACGATTCAGTGGTATCAAAATATCTTTCTCGCAAACGAGGTTAACGACTTTTTGTCCTTCATGCCCAAATTTAACATAATACCAAAAGAAATCATCATTACTTTTAAGTTCTCTCGCAACAACGATGCCTCTATGTTTCTGCTGTATAATTTCCGTACCTTCTAGCACTGGACAATGAATAATTTGATCTAGATATAGCTCGTCCTTCTTCGGGATCGTTTCATAGTATTGATTTAATTGATGAATATCATGAAACTTGACGAAGGCCTTATCGCTCTCATCCTCTATTCGAATGATCTGTCCTAATAGGAACACCCGAGGATCCGCAGGGTACTCTCTGTCCTCCGGGCATCGTACATACATTCCGCACTTTAGTTCCTGCACTCTTATTCCCCCAGTTTAAGCCTGTCTCTATTTTTATCACTTTCCCAAAGCTCCAATTAGCACTGAAAATGTATTATTATATGCCATTTCAACAATCATTTGTAAATACCTGCAAAAAACACAAAACAAACTCGAAGAATAAATTATTCGAAATACACTTAACTACAGCTTTTGTGAACAATGAAATAACCCCCTAAGGTAGACACGGTAATTTAAACCGAAAATCTACTTTAGGGGGCCTTTAGGGGGCTTATATGGTGGTTAGCGACATTGGGATACACCCCTACCTGTCGCCCTCTTCCACGATAATTTGATCTATGCGGGAGGACCATTTTCACCTGACATTCAGAACCTTATGCAGTTGTATCCCCATCCGTAGTCGACGATCCGGGTAACGATTAATTAGGTCGTATCCCTTTTGCGCTGACTCTTTTCGACCACTTTCCACCTGAAAAAAAATCCTTCCCTCAGGCATATCCTGTTCAGCTATACAGTCAATAGTGAATTCATCATCCATTACATACTTCAGTTCGTCTGCCTGACAACATAAAGCAAACCCACTACCAGGTTTGGGAGATGCAGTAACCCAATCAAGATTCCATTCAGCTGGTATCGAGTTTGTACCATTGGTCTCTATCGCCACATATTTATCGAACTTATGCAATTCTCGAACTAGTGGTTGAAGATTATACAATGTCGGTTCTCCACCAGTGATAACGACATGCTTATGTGAAATTTGCGCCTCATCTACAATCTCCTCCGCACTCATCCATCGTGCTTTTGATAAATCAAAGGAATCCTGAGTATCACACCAACTACAACGCAAATTACATCCAGCAAGTCTAATAAAGCTGCATCCCTTACCTATATGAAATCCTTCACCTTGAATACTGGTAAATATCTCAATGATCGGATACAGTACCTTATCCAAGACATACCTCCACATAGGAGTCTGGAGTCTCCCATAATTTAATTCTCTCAACTATAATCCCACTTAATTGCAATTTATCCGACAAAACACTGAATATATGAGCAGCCAAATTCTCCGCCGTTGTCCTAAACGGTAGGACTTCATTTAAAACTTTATGATCTATTTTATCGATCACTTCACCCTTTACAACAGCCTTTAGATCAGAAAAGTCAATGACCATGCCCTCATCTGAACCTCCCACGAGCAGCGTCCCATTTTCACGAACCACGGTCACTTCTAATCTGTAGGTATGACCATGCATATTAGAGCATTTCCCCTTATGATTTGGTAAAAAGTGAGCAGAATCAAAGGTAAAACTCTTGGTTAATTTTATTACCATACCTGTCATCGAGTAGCCTCTTTCTTTTCTAGATACTTTTTAAGTCCAGCACTTCGCAGTTTACAAGCGGGACATTCGCCACACCCTATACCCATAATGCCATTATAACAGGTTAATGTATTTTGCTGTACGTACTCCAATTTGCCTAATTGATCAGCCAATTCCCAGGTGTCTGCCTTATCAATCCACATCAGTGGAGTATCAATGACAAAAGTATAGTCCATAGCTAGATCTAAGGTCACATTCAACGATTTTATGAATATATCACGGCAATCCGGATAACCGCTAAAGTCCGTCTCACAAACACCAGTCACAATATGATTTATCCCTTTTTGTTTCGCCACAACGGCCGCAAACGTCAGGAATAATAAGTTGCGACCATCAACGAAGGTAGTGGGAAGTTGTCCATCTTCACCGGTTTTAATTTCAATATCATTTCTTGTTAATGCATTAGGAGCCAATTGGTTAAGCAGACTCATATCTATAACCGAATGTGGTATATCAAACTCCTTAGCAATCTTGATTGCACAATCGATCTCCGCCTTATGCCTTTGGTTATAGTTGAAGGTGATTGCTTCGACTCGATCAAAGTTTTTCATTGCCCAGAACAGGCATGTTGTACTATCCTGTCCGCCACTGAATACGACTAATGCTGACTGATTCATGCTATTTTTCCTCCTACTTAACCAGGTCTGCCTTAACTTCATTATGATTTATTACTTTGTCTAGTTGTTCTTTTCTAATCTCATCTTTCAACCTATTAATCTGTCCATAAAAAACATACGTATTATGAAAACCTCGTCTACGGTTTCTATTATTGCCTCGAAAAATAATGATCTCTACACCAAGCTCTTTGCAAATATTGCAATTACACTTTTTCCACGGTTGATCCATTAGTACTTCCCGATAGTAAGTCGCATGTTTTTCCCTATTCTCACCTAATTTTTCATCATATTCTAAGATGGCATGGAGTGCCGTCTCCATATCACCGTTTCCCTCGTCATAAGTACGAAGAGTTACCAACGCCTTTTGCTCTAACCTTTTAAGTTGCTCAAACATGCTTAATATTTGTTCGGAAATTCCCTGATTCGTAATAGGAAAATTAATCTTATCTACATATTCTTGGATTAACTTTATTGAAGAGGCCCTATCTAACTTCCTTTTGTCAAAGGCTTTAAGAGCTTTCAGTATAACCTCTTCGATATCGAGATCGTTAGCTGTGTAGTTTTCTTTAGACCCAAAACAAACTAATCTTAAATAATTTTTAATTTGCCGCTTCACTCGTGGACTTGATGCTGTCGCTTCGGGTATACGAATCGCTGCATAATGCCTTCCGATTTGCTCTGGAGAGTAATAATTATGTTCAGAACCTAGCCAAGCTCTTCTCAAGGGCGCGGCAGAGTCAAACGAAGTAACGCCAAGTTTACTAAACACTTTCATATACTCCATATTATCTCGAACCACTCCGAATAAATGCATTCTAAACTTCTTATGGGGGATAATTGGAGCGATCTCCTTTAAGATCTCAACTATATCCAAAGACTTGGCCATTGCTAATCCACCTAAGGCAACATAGTCATATCCCATTGTAATCAATTCCTGTACAGCGTTCCGAAAGGAAATTGGGTCCCAACCTTGCGCTACTCCAATTGGGGTAAACTTATAACCATACTTATCTTTATTCTGAGAATACTTTTTAATAAAATCGCGAGCATTATCAAGCGTTAATTTATACCGATACATTCTTTTTTCATGATCTTTTGAATAAGAGCCAACAATGAGATGGTCAACAGAAACTCCATAATCAAAACCGTATAAATGATAATACTCTAATACCTGTTCTGTAGTATAAGGGGGTTCCTCTTCATTCAGATAACTAAACGCTCCGCAGTCCCCCATGATGGGATAATCCTCAGGTAACCGTAGGAACTTTCTAATCCCTAATTCTGAAATTTTTACTTTCTTTTTTTGAGATGCAATATTAATATTTACCATAGAAATAAGGACTCCGTCATATTGAGGAACAACATGTAACTGATGAGAGTACACATCGTGATCAAGTGGATCCCCTATTCGGTTCGGTACGTCGTGCATAAAATTGTAATTGGGATCAACTCGGTCATCGTTCTCGGGCATAAAATACTTCACTTCTAGACCATAGTTGACTGCAATTTTGTCCTCGGGTATATAGATAGTACTTAATGTCAGTAAGTCCTCCATTTCCTCTGAGTGGCCTTCGAAAATGGTTATTTGGGAAACTTTTATAAAGCTTTGCAGAATGAAGTTTCTTACAAGATTCGGATCCTGGTAGACATCATTCCACAAGCCATAATCGTGCTGAATGTAATTTAACAACAAAGAAAAAAGATAGCCTTTGATTTCTATTAATCCAGAATGAAAAACCTTTGCCTCTTTTTCGGATACTTTTAGCATATAACAATTTGGCTTAATAAGAAATTTATTTTTGCTCGACTTTCCTGCTAAGAAAATAAGCTTTTGATCATCCCTTGTTTTAAGAGACGACCAATTTACTGCTTGCAAATAACGATCACCTAGAAGGAAAACGACAATATCATAATCTTCAATTCGTTTCTGTAAGTCATCTGTAATGTTAAGAAACATAGACCACAATTTAATATCCATACTTTTCATAGTACTGAAGGTCACTTCGTAAGGTACAATCAATTGATCTTCACTAAGCATTCCGTAACCAGCAGATAAAATATTAACGTCGATTCTACCACCCTGGGCACGGTAGTCGTTTATACCTTTCATTAAAAATAAATGCTGCTTACCAGTGTAAAGGGTCCCCGCTGACATTCTATATTGAGACAAGTCTGCTTCTTTACTTTTAAGCCGCACAATATCTCTAAAATCATCCTGAATGAGTTCGTTTGTCGGTTTATGCAATTTTTCACCTGTGCAGGAAGTGACTACTAAAATTCTTTTATCCATAATACCCCTCATTAATTAATTTGGAACGCATCCAATAGTTGCAGAAACAACGATTGATTGCGTTCACTCTGAGTCAACGAGTACGATAGTACAGTATATAATACATTCCAGCATCTGTCGAGTGAGTTATTGTAAAAGCGAACTGAGCATGATTCTTTCCATTTTAGACGAGAAAGTGCGGCATGCCAGTGGGCTCGGCCTGCTGGCCGTCCGTCCCCGAATTCCCGCTTACGCATAGTCATACGCGGCGGGGGACGAGATCCACGAATTCCCTCCTGCGTCGATCATACGTGGTCGGTAGCTGAAACCGTTCAGGCGAAGTTCCCTCCTGCGTCGGTCCGCCGCCTGGGTACGACGTGAGTTGGAACGTTGACGAGGTTTTACGAGGAGGGAGACACGCGCTTCATGCATGTTTTGAACCGACGGGAATAAAATCGGCACGGTTGTCTCAGTGGGAAACACCCGTGCCGACGAAGAACGACGATGACAAGACCAAAAATGTCTCAACTTAACTCAAATGTTTCGCATTCACAGCTTGAGTTCCAGTTGCCAAGATTTAGTAAGAGGTTGGCTTGGTCCAACACTGGATCACTCAACGGACCAGACCTCACGGGCGACGGTGTGTGCCTGCGGGGCGGTGCATTAACTCATCGCAATCTCATTGGCTCAAGAGTTACTAGTGCCGAAGTTAGGTCTTTGCCTATTTAAGAAAATATTCTAAACAAGTTTTACTTATTGTGCCTTTCTATAGAATCTGTAATAGATGTAACTAGCCTTGAAATGCAACTGTATGTAGATGGCAAGTCTGATTGAAACTTTTCTAATTTACGTGATACTATCCCACTTATTTGATCCCACGTTATCCAAGCAACTGATAAATCAATCATGGCGGCTAGTTTCTCAAAATTATATGGATGGTCTTCCCTTTTATCTAATACCGATTGTAAATACATCAGTATACTTTCTTTCACAGATATCTTTCCGTGATTTCTAACCTTGATAGGCGGATTTTCTCCAAGCACTAAAATCAAAAGAGGTTGACGACCCCTAGCTTCTCTGGTGACGATTGTAAACTCTCTGGCAAGTTGTTCGGGACCAAACTGACCGTTTTTTATTCGCTTAGCTTCCAGTAAACAATACACATGGTCAGATTCTATTATTCCGTCGGGTTGTACACCAATTCCATCATAATGTGTATTTGCGCTAGGACGCAAGTAAATATTCCCAGGTAATAGTGTGAAATTTGCGTTCTCAATATCTTTAAGAATCATTGTCCTTAACTCATTACTTATTGCACCTTCAAGCCCTTTATCTCTTTACATTGCTTCCCTCCCACGATATTTCTTCTAATAGCCTACCTAATACGCTACGTTTTGCCTCTACCATAAACTCTGCTCCCCCTAATTTTTAAAATTCAGATGTTAGCGTCATGGAAGGATCCCTCTTAAGTTTCTGTGAGTACAATTTATTGATATCACGGGGTCTCCTATATTCCTGTTCGAATGTACTTATACTCAGATTCTTCGACTTTAATATCAATATAATTTCTTATAAGACCATTTCATGCAGGATGACGACGGACGTTTAGTACCATAATTACGACTGTCTGGACAGACGATGTCATAGGATCACTCTATTTCACGGGTGTAACCAAAGAAGCATTAGCCTACAGGCTATCTTCATCCATTACTCAACCAATCTGATATGTTTTTTACATAATCATTTTTTCTCATTCTCTCAGGATGAGATACCCTAAGGATTCTTAGCATTTCTCCCGATTTCAATATTATTTCGCGATCCCACCACAGGCAATTTTTACGCCCAACCGGAATTCGATGTTTATTATCAGTCTTTTCATCAATTCTTTCCACATCCCAGAACTTCCGCATTAAATCATCGCTTATAACGTGATCGTAAGATGGGCCTGAGTAGATTATCACGTTTTTAGCTCCAATTAGCTGTAATTCCTTCCATATAATGCCGAGTTCATTCACACATTTTTGTTTCATGGATTCAGTAGTTTTGTCTTCTTTATTGCTAACGGTACATTTTATTAAATTTGACATCGCAATCTTATCCCAGGCCGTTTCTTCATTACCAAATAGACCTGCCGTTATTTCCTTCGTATATCGCCAATAAGGTCCTTTCCCAGTATGAAAAAGCCAAGTAGCGCAGTTTTCTGCAATACCATAAGTTGAGGAATTAGTTTTAACTAATTGATTTTTACCCTCGTACCTTGAATCCTCATCTGGGGTCCACGGTTCCCCTCTATGTGGCTTGCCAACAAATACCACGCGTAGGTTGTCCTCAAGAAACTCTTCTCCGACATGCCACAATGCCAAAGGCTCCGATATCCATTCAAAACGCTTCTCAGCTTCAAGTTTACAGTTTTTACACGTGTCGTTGTCAGTTAGTTTAGCTTTCATGTACATTTTAATTATACTAATAGGAATCATCGTACCGCCTCCTTAAAATCCTAGTCTCTTAAAAAAAACATTTATATTTACAATTAATTATGATGCCACATTTATTGTAAACATGATAACGGACAAAAAGATGACCGTTGAAAAGTGAATACAGCTTAAAATCTTAATGACTAGTCCGTTGATAATCAGTATATTTTGTCAACCACTGTAAGGAATCGAGATTACTTCAAATCGGATTGTCGTGTCGGGTTTCTAGCACCGCACCAAGCATTTCACTTGTAGAATACTTTCCACATATTTATTTACTTTCCTCCCAAGATAACGAATATAATCCAACAATTACAGGTGTATCGTCATTGGCGTTGTGCGATGGCCCGGGCATCCTTCCAGGTCAACATCGTCTATACGTCGAATATCGAGAAAGTACCGCTGGAATGGATCTTAACATCTCCCCAGCTGCTCTATGAAAAAATGCACAATTCACCTCAATGAATCTACGGATATCTTCCCAGTTTGTTTCCATGCAATAAAAAAAGCAGCTGGGGAGCGGGGCGCACGGTAGTGGGTCAAAGGTTGCCACCGCAGGGCAGCCTCCCTCGTTGCTCGGGCAGCTACCCTGCTTGTCGCGCAGTTATTCTGCTTTGTCAGACCGCTTATCGGGTCCTAGAG
>DASRMG010000123.1:0-18104 GCA_035648035.1 Desulfosporosinus sp.
TTTTTGTCAGGGTTCCTTACGTTGTTTACTATGACTACGTTGTTTATTTGGTATAGTTAAGCTGTAAACACAGTAAAGAAATAAGGGATAGTTCGTTCATAGACTACTATGACTACTATCCTTTTTCTTAGTATAGTTAAGAACCGTCGCGCCTTGCCTACGGGGTCTGACCCCACATTTGTTCGACAAATGCTGCAAGAGACTCTTTCGCCCTTTCTTAGTAGCTCACTTTGGTTATCCAGTTTGAATGTCTTCACAGAAACTCAGGCAAGTTTAAATTATATTTACACGTATTAATCTACGTGTTATAATTATGTTAACAAGGGGGGATTAATTATATGAAGTCCTATTCTTCCCGAGAAATAATCAAAATACTAACGGAAGACGGTTGGTTCTCCGTTAGCTGTGTAGGCGACCATCATCACTTCAAACACCCTACGAAAAAAGGTAAAGTAACCGTAACTGATCCAGTAAAAGACATTCCAATTAAAACAGTTAAAAGCATATTTAAAATTGCGGGAATCGTACTCCAATAAATCCCCTGCTTCTCCCCTAATGCAAATATAAAATAATGTGATTGATTTATACAGGAGGAATTAACAATGAAAAAGGATCGTTATATATTTCCGGCAATCTTTGATTATGCAGAAGACGGAATTTCAATTGAATTTCCAGACTTGCCAGGTTGCTTACCATGTGCTCATTCCGATGAAAGTGCTCTAAAAAACGCTCAGGAAGCTATGGCTCTTCATCTTTTCAGCATGGAAAAGGACTGTGAGGAAATTACCGAAGCGACTCCTGTTCCACGCCTTCATCCTAAATCCAATCAAGCCATCGTCCTTATTGATGTCTGGATGCCTGCATTTCGTGACCAGATGGAGAATAAGGCAATTAAGAAAACCTTAACTATACCAAAATGGTTAAACGACCTCGCAGAACAGAAAAATGTTAATTTTTCTCACGTACTTCAAAGCGCTTTGAAAAGTTATCTCGGAGTCAACAAGTCGAAAAATTTGTGACAACGGCCTACGGGGTCTGTGGTCCACATATGTTCGACAGATTCTACAAGTACGAAAAAATGCCAGATTAAATCAGACTGTCTCTCATTACTCACCTAGTTCGACGGCATTGTATCTCAATGCTTAGTCCGAAGAAATGCGAATAGACCTCCGAGTTTCGGGGGTCTATTGGTGTAAGCGTTCTATTTTATTAGTTTGATATGTCAAATCGATCTCACCCAGACACCCCAAATAATCTTCTTTTTTGCTCGGGCAAGCCACTCCCTGTAACCTTTTTCTCTTCAATAATCTGACATTATGTAAATGATTATAGTTATAGATATGACCCTATTCTGTTACAGCAAGTCCCCCTTTTTACCCTATCTTTTATCCACACAAGACTAAGTGCTCCTTTTCCTTTTAAAGCCAACTCAATCATGGTATAATTTTACAAAGATGTTTTCTGCGGGAGAAAAGCCTCCAACACCAAGCCATTGTGGAGAATTGGTATGGTGCTAAGCTTCATACTGACATTATTCATACTATAAATTTGTGGCAATCTGCTGTGAGGGGGGATGGGTTATCAAGACCGATTCGCTTGTACTTAATTCTGCTCAAATCAAAACCATCGTTCATACTTTAGACAAGGTAATCGCTCCCTGGCTGATTATTCTGTTTGGTTCTTATGCAAAAGGCAGCGCTCGTGAAGAGAGTGATATTGATATTGCATTTTTGACAGATCAGAAAGTCGATGAGTATCAGTCATTTTGTCTTGCTCAAAAATTATCTGAGGCAATCGGAAAGAACATAGATTGTGTCAATTTACACTCAGCTAGCACCGTTTTTCAGGTGCAAGTCATCGGACACGGAAACGTGCTTCATTGTAAGAACGAGACTCGTAGGAAATATTATTTCATACGCACTTTTAAAGAATATGCCTTACTGAATGAGGAACGAGCAATTATTTTAAAACAAATTAAAGAGAGGGGAACCATCTATGGGGGATGATGTAGTTTATAATAAATGCTCTATAATCGAGCGTTGCATTCAACGTATCCATGAGGAATATGAGAATAATCCTAAGAATTTAGAGAGTTATACCAAGCAAGACTCCATCATCTTAAACATTCAAAGAGGTTGTGAGGCAGCCATTGACTTAGCCATGCATATCATTGCTGAGAACAAATGGGGTATTCCCCAAAGTAGCCGTGAAGCTTTTGATATTCTTCGTCAAGAGAATACTTTAACCGAATCTTTAACAGAATCCTTGAAATCTATGGTGGGCTTCCGAAATATTGCAGTCCATAACTACCAATCACTTAATTTAAAGATAGTTCATCAAATTATCGAACGACATCTTGATGACTTGAAGGAGTTTAGCAGCATCATACTCCATAAATTCTAGCTCCACGCTTTTCATTATCCCAGACGAATAATAGGTGTGCCTTCGGGGTCGTAACCAATACCCCACATAGATTCCAATGGGAATCTATTCTATCTTTAAAGATCCCAGAAAAGTCAATCTCATTGACTTTTCTGGGATCTTCTTTTTTTGATAATTCAATGTTGCTAATCTGGGTATCTTTTTCGCAAATTATTTAAGTAACAAAACCATTCTTGTCCCG
The DNA here is from genome assembly GCA_035648035.1 of Desulfosporosinus sp. Lineage (GTDB taxonomy): Bacteria > Bacillota > Desulfitobacteriia > Desulfitobacteriales > Desulfitobacteriaceae > Desulfosporosinus. Next base: position 2,624 of record DASRMG010000123.1, read on the forward strand.
TCCTTACTGTGCCCAGGATGTTTTGCTTAACACCAAGCGATGCCTAAGAAGAAGCAGCTCAACAAACTTAACGAAGACAAGCACGCCACACCAAGGACTGAGCACACGATGTGCGAAGCCGCCAACTGAGCCAAGGATGGCGAATTGGCGGGTACCCTAACCCCAAACTGAAGTCTAATTTCTAGTTTGGTCTGCGAATTCTACGGTATCCGTGTGTTAACAAAACCTCCCTACTTACGCTTTAACCCTTTTAACATATCCAACCAGATTCTGCAAATACGAAAAAATGCCAGATACAATCCCATTCTCTCATTACTCACCTAGTTCCAAGGCATTGTATCTCAATGCTTGGTCCGAAGAAATCCCAACTCGGCGGAACGTCTCCATAAGTCGCTGTTCCGATCAGGGCCCTGGAACCTTTCTTTTCTTCAATAATCCCACATTAGACATTAGACATTATGCAAATGGCTCTAGTTATAGCTATTTGAAAGGATTACGGAAAACCTGTGCCCCTCACAGTTTCGGCGGCTGACCGATGGCCAAGCTACGGCCTTCGTAGTCTCACCCCACATTTCTCAGTTACCCAAGATTTATAACAAAAAATAGAGCCAGATTACTCCGGCTCCGTCTTAGATAGTCCATTGATCTCTTCACAAAATGAGAACGTCCATACGGCCTATTCAGTCATCTGATACACAATAAAAAACAGTGCTTAAGTCCAATGTAAATTCTGAAAGGACATCGACAGGTACATGGTCTGGAAAGGCATATACTTTAGGTTTGCCGTATTCCCCGTTGCACAATCTGAAAACCATAAGAGTTTGGTCAGTTGGCTGAACAACCCAATATTCTTTGACGCCAGCCCGTTCATAGAGTTGGAGTTTTACGATTAAATCGTGTTTAGCCGTGGAGGGTGATAGAATTTCAACGACTAAATCAGGTGCTCCCTCACACCCTCTTTGATCCAGTTTTTCGGGATCGCATACGACTACTAAATCGGGTTGAACAACAGTCTTAGTTTCTTCTGTACTCTCATCCTCCCGAGGAAGACGAACATCAAAAGGGGCAACGTATACTTTACAAGTTTTACCTAGGAGATAGTTGGAAAACTGTCTCCCTAGTTCCATGAGAATCTCCTGGTGTAGCCGGCATGGGGCCAGTGTCATGTCTACAATAACCCCTTCAATTAGTTCCCGACGCTTCCCGTTATCCCATTGCAAATAGTCTGCGTATGTATAACCAAATAGCTTTTCACGAGCCGATTCGCCCACAGACAATCCCCCTTTATAACAAATACTATAACCACATTATATCATATATGTTAAGAAGCTCCCACGGGGTTGTGTCAAGGCAGTATTCAAGCCCAGAGGGGTGCCTTCGGGGTCTGTGATCCCACATTTGTTCGACAAATGCTTGCAAGTACCAAAAAAATCTGTCTTACCTAGCCATTATTATGGCAACTAGAAAAGGAATCCCGCTGGGCTTATCAGGGATTCCTTCCATCTCACACGATACAACTACAGTCCCTTGGTGAGCTTACATCAAAGATTGATAATTATGCCTACCGTAAAGAATGCTACGTATCTGCACTGTATCAGTTGTTATAACAAAAAACACCCCATAGTTTTCTACAATTGTACCTTGCGACCTCAAAAAAGTTCTCACCCTCTGCATACAGGTTAATAATTGCCTGTTGTCGTTCGTAGGTTTCAACGCTCAGAACAACCATATCTCCAACACCATTTTTGGAAATATACGAGACTTTTTTAATCATCTGAGGATACAAAAATCTCAAACTTCACTAATCCAAGTTGAAACATTATATACGCCTGGTAAAGCTACCATCCCATTGAAGGCAGAAGGGGATCCTCCTGCATACCGATCGAATCTGTCTAGACCTTGAGCCGTCCATAGTTCAGCCCCTGTTTGAGCACTTAGAACGATCAATTGTCCTGATGCCGATGGTACAAATACTTTATCTCCTACTATTGCAGGAATTGGTGTTTGATACCCGGAAGGGATAGCCTCCGTTGTTAATAAGTATGTCCAGAGTACTTTCCCTGAGTACTTATCAAAAGCATATAACTTCTGGGCCTGATCGATTACATAGACTCTCTCTCTGTCTACGGCCGGGCTTGCTACTATTGAACTTTCTGTAGATCCTTTCCATAGTATAGCCCCGTTTAAGGAATTAACTGAATAAAGGCTTCCACGCGCTGAGCCTACGAAGATTTGCCCATTTATAACTGGAGAGGTTAATTTCCCGTCCAAAGGACCAATTGTTGCTATCGTTTCCGTAGTAGTTCCTCTGTCCTGTATAATGTATAATCTTTCTAACCAAGTCAGATAAATTCTATTTCCCGAGACTGCTACAGGACCATTTGAAGCAGATGAAGCCCAAAGTAATTGACCTGTCTCCGCATCCAGTGCATGAGTATTATTTGGCGCATTGGAATAAGGACCCGTTGCAGGCACATAAATTTTATCTCCAGCCACAGTTACGGAGTAGATTGGTCGAAGGTCGGCCTCCCACAGTAATGTTCCTGTATTTCCATTATCGCTAATCGCTCTTAGTTTATCTCCCGTGCAGTAGACAACCCCATTTCGAAAAGCTGGAGTTCCAAGGGCTTGCCCATTTCCAAGTCTCATACTCCATCTAATTTGCCCGGTCGCTCTGTCGATTGCGTAAATCTCAGCCACTGTTACAGTACCAGCTTGTACGTAAATACTATCGCTTGTTAATAACGGAGTAAGTGTACCAGGGCTGGTACGAATAGTTTGATAGCTTCGTAATGGTAAATTAATATTTGTACTTTCGAAGTGGGCATAAAGATTATCTTTACCCAAGGTTAACCAACCTAGCCCAGTTTCTGGTAGCGGTGAAGGTGGAGGGGGAGTGGGGGCTATAGGCCCTTTAGGTATCAATAATTCCTGTCCAGAATAAATCATATTTGGATCGGAAATATTGTTTAGCTCAACTATAGTTTGTACTGTAACCCCAAACTTAACTGCAATTTTAGCGAGTGTATCATTAGGTTGGACTGAGTATTTTTGAACACCTGGCTCAGGTCCAGGCGCTACTTTAGATAGTATAGCCCAAGTTTTAGGTCCAACAATACCATCCGTTATTAGACCGTTATCACGTTGGAAATTTCTTACCGCGCTATCTGTTTGTCCTCCAAAAACTCCATCTACCGGTCCGGAGTTATAACCAAAGCTTAACAGTTTTTCTTGTAATGTAATCACGGCAGTTCCTCGATCGCCTCGCTGTAAGGTAGGCATAGCTGCTTGAACTGGAATATTCAATTTTTGCCCAACAACTAGAACGTCAGGGTTAGCTAAGTTGTTGGCATCAACGATTGCCTGTATCGAGACGTTGTACCGTTTGGATATAACATATAAAGTGTCACCAGACTGAACAATATGTATAAGCACTTTAATCTCCTACCTTCGTAAGTTTCTATTATCTTACGTGTATAGAAATTTCCGGTGCACAATACCTCCCATCTGGCAGCAATATTTTCTAGCTCCTCGAACTTCACTTGTTTTGGATTTCTTACGATTTCCGAATAGAGTTAATCGAATTTGTTCAACCGAATTACCTCTAGACTTTATGTTACCATATTTGAAACCCCAAGTTTAAACTCGTTAAAATTCCTTTGTGCTACCCAATATTGATTTTAGAAATGCTGCAAGTGACCCTTCTTTCTACACATAAAGATCCGAGAAAAGTATTGACTTTTCTCGGATCTTCTTTTTCTTTCATTATAATAACCAATGTTGCTATCTGGGTACCTTTTCGCAAAGCATCTAAGTACTTGGTGTATGCAAACGTGCGGTCTCGTGCGTGTGTTAACCAAAACATCCTCGTCCCGTCTACTGAGCCGAGACCAAGATGTTTTGCTTAACACCAAGCGATGCCTCAGAATGCGCAGCTAACCAAACTTAACGAAGACGAGCACCCCCTACCAAGGGCTGAGCACAGGACGTGCGAAGCCGCCAACTGAGCCATGGACGGCGAATTGGCGGGTACCCTAACCCCAAACCGAAGTCTTCGTACTAGTTTGGTCTGCAAAATTCTACGGCAGAACGTGTGTTAACAAAACCATCCTTGTCCCGTCTACCGAGCCGATCCCAAGATGTTTTGCTTAACACCAAGCGATGCCTCAGAATGAGCAGCTAACCAAACTTAACGAAGACGAGCACCCCCTACTAAGGGCTGAGCACAGGACGTGCGAAGCCGCCAACTGAGCCACGGATGGCGAATTGGCGGGTACCCTCGACCCCAGAGCGCAGTCTAAGTTCTAGTTTGGTCTGCGAATTCTACGGCTAAGCGTGTGTAACCAAAACTTCCCTATTTCGTACGCTTTAACCCTTTCAACATATCTAACTTCAATAAGTCATGGGAAACGGCTGCTTCCTTATTTTCTGCAGCGATGGCATCAAAAATCTCACCCCTGTAGATTTTGATGTCTTTAGGCGCCTCAATGGCCAAGCGAATGTTATCCCCTTTAATACTGACGACAGTCACCACAATATTGTCACCAATGACGATTCGCTCGCCAACCTTGCGGGTAAGTGCCAACATATTATTTTCCTCCTTTGACAGCTTCTTTCGGCAAGCCGTCAGGAAACAGTTTGAAACGGATAGAATACTCTGGTTTATCCAGAATGACTTGCCTGCCCGTACGATTGAGCTCATTGACCACGACAGGCGCCAAGAGGTTCACGGTCATATCGGCCAGTTCACCTTTGACCGTAGCAATTAAAAACACCTTCGGAGGATTTTCCAAGCATAGGTCCATTTCCTTAGCAACGTCATCGTCGAGAACAAATTCATAGTCATTAATAAATGTAAACGGATCAGCCAACAAAAAGGTTAAATTAACTTCCGTTGTGGACTGGAGAAACGAAAACGGGCTTTCTTCATCATGTCCCATATGTACGAACGTTTTTTCATCAGGGAAGCCTGGGAGACCATATGAAAAGTGGATGAGTTGTTCTTCTCCCACTTCAACCTCACCAAATCTAGTTGACTCTATCTTCATTAGTATTGCCTCCTATTTGGGAGCTCATTCGCATGGCTCATACCGATCTTCAAACTTTGATATCGACTGTTGAGAACTGAATACTCGAGTATTGAACGACCCGAATATCGACTTTCCCTGACTGAAAATTTCCTTCTAGTATACCAGGTTGAACACTAAAGTTTACTTTTCCAGCCGTTGGATTGAATTCAACAGGACTCGCTTCATAATGAAGGTTCGGAGCATCAATATGAGCCAAAGTAAGACCAGGCGCCTGGGAAATGCTAGAGTTAGCCGCTATGTCAGCAAAAGCATTTGAGCTACTCTCAATCCGTCCATATTGGTTGCCTTCCTCGACAATTCGAGCGACAGCGTTCACGGCAGATTGCTGACCAAGCGCCGCATTATCCCGAGCCAAATCCGAGTTATTCTTTAGACCGATTGAGTAACGAGAGGGTGTCGAGTCGATGGTCAATTCCCCCCGAGGCTGATGAATCTCCAACGTCGCCGCCATCGTCTCCACCTGCAATTTAGCCGGAGTGGATTGGAGGTTCAACTTAGCATCTTGAACATTATAATCCAGACGAATTGGCTGCGTAGAAATGTTGATTTGAAGCATGTAATCGTCTCCCTTCAGTTTAATATTCCTTACTAAAGGTCCTGATTGATTTCTAAATTGGAACCACAAAACCTTCTAATCTACAGCTAACCAAGCTACGTTCCACAATCTCAGACGCCAGGATGTTTTGCTTAACACGGCAAGAAGCCTTAGCATGAGCGGTTCACCAAACTAATGAAGATGAGAACCCCATATTAACGACTGAGCAAAGAACGAGGGAAGCGACCGCTGAGCCATGTTCCCTTACTTGCGTCAAGCTTCCCAGGATGTTTTGCTTAACACGACGAGAAGCCTCAGAATGAGCAGTCACCCAAACTTAACGAAGATGAGAACCCCATATTAGGGCTGAGCCACGTTCCCTTACTCGAGTCTTAGTTCCCAGGATGTTTTGCTTATCACGGCGAGAAGCCTTAGAATGAGCAGCTCGCCAAACTTAACGAAGACAAGAACCCCCTATTAAGGGCTGAGCACACGATGTGCGAAGCCGCCAACTGAGCCATGGATGGCGAATATGGCGGGCACCCTCCACCCCAAACCGAAGTCTGAGTTCTAGTTTGGCCTGCGAATTCTACGGCTGAACAAGTGCTAAGCAAAACATCCTCGGACTCCTCCAACTCTATCTCATAAAATCAACCAACGAAGGCTGAATAATCTTCGCCCCAACCGCTAAAGCTGCCTTATAAACATTTTGCGAATTCGTAAAGTCCGTAATACTCTTTGCCATATCCGCATCTTGAATACTAGAAAGGCTCTGTTGCAGATTACCTGATGTATAATCCAATTGTTCCTGAAGCGCCGTCATCCTGTTCGTACGTGCTCCCAGGCCAGAGCGAAGCATGATGACATTATCAATATCTGTGTCAATGTCGCCTAGAGCGTTATTAATATCATCCGAATTATTGGTCGTCAAGGCACTTTTTAAATCAGTTAAAGTCTTAAATATTCCTGAGTTAGCATCTCCAAATAACTTTTCCCCACTTACAGAGATGTCGAGTGATAAATCGCTCCCTACTTCAAAATTAACAGGTAGACCATTTATGTCCGTAGAGAAGTCGCCATCCGGAGCTATGAGCGGTTTATCAGTCGCTGTACCTGAGAAAATATATTTTGAACCTATTTGAGTATTGGCCATCATCTTGAGGTGCTTTGAGATCTGATCCACTTCTTCAACAACAGCTTCTTTATCAACCGCGGCTAAAGTCCCATTGGCGCCTTGGACCGCAAGCTCCTTCACCCGTTGTAGCATCGACGTTATGCCACCAAGCGTGCTGTCTGTCGTATTCATATAGGATAACGCCTCATCGGCATTTTTCTTCCACTGGTCTACGCTAGAAATATTACTCTTCAAACGCATGGCATTTTGAATACCTGCAGGATCATCTGAGGGACGATTGATGCGATGACCGGTAGACAGCTGATTTTGCAAATAATCCATTCTCCCCTGAGCCGCTTCCAGATTACGCAATAGGTTTTGACTCAACATATTATTCGTGATCCGCATTGATCTTCACCCCTATCTTGTTAATCCCATATTCATAATCGTATTGAGCATATCATCCATCATGGTGACCATCCGTGCCGCCGCTGAATAACTTTTTTGGAACTTGATCAGATTCGTCATTTCTTCATCTAAAGATACCCCCGACATAGACTCCCTCTGGTTCATGAGATTCGTCATTAAGACATCTTCTCCCGCTTTCATACGATTGGCTTGCTGAACATCCACACCCATCTGAGCGACATTTGCGCCGTAGTAATCGCCTAATGAGGAGGCTGAAACAGGCTTATCCCCAACTGCTCCAAATTTACCAGCAGCAATTAGATCCTTCAGAGCATTCCAGCCGGTTGATAACGAGGACATTCCTTGTGCGATGGTTCCATCGCCCGCGGTAACCGTGCCATCCATCGTAATATTTCCGGTGGCAATTCTATTAACATTATCCTCAATTTCAAAATTGAGGGAGAAATTTTTTGCTGTGACCACGGGTAGTCCCTGTGCATCTACATTAGGAGTGACCGTTCCGTCTGTAAAGAAATTAATTCCAGTCGCTTCGGCCTCCAAGCCTTGACCGGTCTGATGAAGCGCATTAATCGCATCAGCAATTCCCTGAGCCAGCGTATCAAATTGCGTTCCAAACTCGACAAGATAGGTATCTCTTATCTCGATATTAGCCGCTAGCGTTCCAAGTTTAGAGCCTAAAGCGACTTCATTGATGATGGGACCAGGGTCATCACTCCACACGACTTGATAAAACCCCTCTGCATTTTTCGGAGGTGGATCCTTGAGCATACGAAAACTACTGTTATCTACCAACGTATTATTGGGTGCATTGTCATCGCCAATAATTAATTTATAATTATTAACATTTCTATCTGTAAAGGCCTGATCCTTGGTTTCAACCACCCGGACACTTACAATCTTAGAAAGTTGATCCACTAAGAAATCCCGCTGGTCTCTCAAATCATTGGGGTTATCACCCGCAACTTCCGCCCGCTTAATTTGGTCATTGATATCTTTAATTTGCTCACCATAGGTATTAATCTGCTTCACCTGTACCTTGATCGTCTCATCCATATTGCCTTTCATGTCTCTCACCTGCTGGTCAATATTATGGAAACTATCGACCAGTGTCAGCGCCCGTTCACGGACCACTGCACGTGCACCCATGTTCGTGGGATCCTTCGAAAGATCACTCCAGGAAGTCCAGAACTGGTTCATATCATTACTAAGACTATTATCAGACGGTTCATTCACCATATCTTCGACCTTCATAAGGCTATCCTGTCTTGCTGCCCAGTACTGTTGTTTCGAAGTCTCCGACCGATACTGACGATCCACAAACGCATCCCTCGCCCGAGTGATGGTATCCAGGGTGACCCCTGAACCTAAACTCAAATTCCTCCCAGCAATGGGAATGGTATCTGGCATCGTTGCCGTCAGACTTCCTATTTGTCTTGAGTACCCGGGTGTATTGGCATTGGAAATATTATGTCCCGTAATATTTAAAGCCGCTTGCTGGGATCCCAGCGCTCTGCGTGAAAGTTCTAGGCCAAAAAAAGTGGAACTCATCGCTTAAATCCTCCGATCCAACAGATGAAGGTTTTGGTTTCCTTCATTCTCTTTCTTACTAGGACGTCCGTAAATGTTTTTTTCTTGGTGCGTTAACATCCCTACGGTAAATTCCACGACCTTCATACCCTGGCGCAGTAGTTGGGCGTTCAGCTCATGAATCTCTTGTAACTTTCCTACAACCCGGTCTAGATCAAGTCGTACGTCTTCTAAGATTGGAAAGTGTTGCGCAAGTTCTGCCAAGGTCAGATCTTCCGGTGCTTTCCCAAAGTCTCGTCCGATGTCTTCCGCCCACACGAGACGTTGTTTCTCTAAGCGGCTTGCACCCAGTAACAGGGGTTCCTGCCGTGCGGTGATTAATTCAATGTCTAGAAGATTGTTCTTAATTAAAGCTTTTTGTTTTTCTTGTTCCAGATCATTGAGTTCCTCATAAAGCGCGACTTGTTGCTTTAAATTATCATTTAAATTCTGAAGTACTTCTGACACGGAAGTTACCCCCTCTGAGTAGATAGTGAAGCTTATGCTTCAGGGCCTAATAATTTCTCTGCAATCTTTTGACTATCAACCTTATAGTCTCCCCGTTCAATCTGTTCGGACAGAGTCTGTACACGTTCCTCACGCACCGAAGGAATTTCTTTAACTTTCTGAAGCAAGGCCTGGTAAATTTGTGCCTTGTCTGAAACAGCGACTTTATCTGTTCCGGAAATTTGCGTCTTAGGTTGAGTTTGGTTGAGGCGATTAGACGCTTGCACACTTCCAATAGGGGACATGGATGTTCCATCTATTTTCATATCGATCACTCCATGATTTTTATTCTTACTCTTAATATCGGACATAACCAGAAAAAACTGAAGAACTATTTATTGCCAAACAAGATTTATCGATCATGACGTGTCTTTTGCTGTATAATAAATCTACTTAAAAGACTAAAGTTTAGGGCGAGATGTGACGATATAAAAAAGCAGGCTCATTACACCAATTTGCCCCTGCTTTATGACTTTTAGCACAATTTATTTAACAATCAGACTAGAAAGCAAGGAGGTACGTCGCAACCCCTTATACTGCAACTTATAAACTAGGCAAGTATAAGAACGCGGCAATCACAACATGGATTTATCAACGATACTTGGCCTTATTTTAGGATTCAGTGCCATGATCATCGGCTATATTTTGGAAGGAGGAACTGTCAGCTCACTGGGTGGAGAATCGGCGGCCATCATTGTTTTTGGTGGAACTGCCGGGGCCATCTTAACTAGTTTTCCGCTGGCCGATCTTAAACAGCTTCCTAAATGGTTAAAAATCGCTTTTACCGCCCAGGCCTTTGGTACGGTTGAGGCTTACGAAACACTGGTGCGTTTTGCTGAAAAAGCTCGGCGTGAAGGCTTACTCAGTCTTGAACAAGAACTTGAATCTGTCAGTGATCACTTTACTCGCCAAGGCATGCAACTCGTCATTGACGGCACAGACCCAGAAATCACCCGGGAGATCTTGGAGTCCAATATTGCCGTCTTGGAGAAACGCCATAAGGTTGGGATCTCTGTGTTCGAAGCTGCCGGTGGCTATGGGCCAACCATGGGAATCCTCGGGACGGTCATGGGCCTAGTCATGGTGTTGGGCAATCTTTCCGATCCAGAAGCGCTCTCCCATTCTATCGCTGCTGCTTTTATTGCCACGCTCTATGGCGTCGCCTCCGCAAACCTGATCTATTTTCCTATTGCCACAAAACTTAAAATGAAGGACAAGGCAGAAATATCCGCCATGGAAATGGTGCTCGACGGAATTCTATCCATTCAGGCCGGTGAGAATCCCTCTATCCTGAAAGAGAAATTGAAAACCCACGTTGGGTCGATGCTCCCCTCCGAGAAAAAAGGTCAAGAAGGCGCAGAAGCACTAGGTAATGCGGAGGTCAATGAAGGCCAATGAGAAAAAAACGCGTAGAAGAACCAGAAAAAGAAAATGGCGAACGTTGGATGCTGACGTATTTAGACCTGATTACCCTGCTCATGATCTTCTTTGTGGTTCTATACTCAATGAGTAAAGTCGATGCCGAGAAATTTGCAGCCGTGGCTGAATCCCTCAATAAGGCCCTCGGCGGAGGCACACCCTCGAAAATCGAGTTGGCGGCCAGCCCCTCTGGGCCTTCTCTCTTTCTCACCGGCACCCCTTCTTCGAAAGCCACGGTCCCTGGCGCTGGAACCGACCCCAACAATACGACCTATACAACGCCTGATGCCAACGCCAATCAAGGAAGTGGCGACACAGAGACGACGAGTATTGACGCGATTAAGGCCAAAATAGATAAGTTCGCGGCAGACAACGGTATACAAACGACTTTAGTAACGAGCGTGGAAGAACGTGGTCTCGTCGTCAGTATCCAAGAAACCTTACTCTTCGAAAGTGGCTCTGCCAACATCACCGATCGAGCAAGAGAAGTACTGCAGAAAGTATCGACGGTTCTCGCGGCAGCACCCAATCAAATCAAGGTTGAGGGACATACTGATAATATGCCCATAAACACCGCCAAGTTTCCTAGTAATTGGGAACTATCGGTGATTCGCGCCATCAATGTCGTGCATATCTTGCAAAATGACGGAATCACTGCCGACCGACTCTCCGCAACCGGTTATGGGGAGTTTCGCCCAATTTCCCTCAACGATACTGAGGCGGGGCGTGGTAAAAATCGTCGCATTGATCTGCTCATTCTGCGCACCAAATATGAAGTAACCGAGCCAAGTAGTGAAACGCCTATTTCCGTACCAGTTACTCCTGCCGCCACTTAAAATCTTAGAAGGCCAGAAGTCTAACTGCCCGGTACAAGATCTCAGCGGCCTTATCAATCTGTTCAGGTTTCAGAAGGGCGATACTGTCTTCTACCATATGATTTTTCAAGAGCCATTCCCGCGTCATGAGGGTCACCGCGGGTATACCTGCGGAGGTGAAACTGAGGGAATCGCTGTTATGGGCTGCTTGGGAGGTTATTGGAGCCGTTGCGCCCGCTTCGGACGAGGCCTGACGGATCGCTTTGAGCGCTGCGTTATCCCCAGAAGTCCAGAGTGCAAACTCCCCGATCGTCCCATTCCCTACCGTATCAGCGTTCAGAACTGCCTTGATCTGGTTGAGGGGAAACGTGGCAGCTCGGACAAAGGCCTGAGATCCCACAAACCCCATCTCTTCGGCACTCCAGAAGGCCAGAACGATCGTACGTTTCGGAGTAGCGCCTTCCCTTATGATCCGCCGCATCACATCTAAAACGCACCCTACGCCAGAAGCGTTATCATTAGCCCCAGGGTAGACTTGTCCTTCAAACATCCCCAAGTGATCATAATGGGCCGAAAGAAGAATCATTTCCTCCGTTTTTTCTCCCATGAGAGCCCCTAACAGATTGGCACTCGGAGTTCGTAAATGATGGGTTTCCCCAGCTTTAAAGGTCAAGCGGCCATTAATCCTACTTTGTATCACCGGGGGAATCGTAAACACATGGGTAAAGCCTGTTCCAGGGTCTCCCATTGGCTTTAAGCCCAGCATACTCATTTGGGTCTTCAGATACTCCCCTGCTCTAATTTCTCCTACTGAGCCCGCTTTACGGCCTTGCATCTCAGAACCCGTCAGAGCGGCAATATCCTCCATGGCTGTTCGACTCAAGCTCTCCACTTTGAAGGTATTCTTCAGTTCAGTCTTTGGCGGTAGCAACAATTCTACGGGCGGAAGCCCTAACTCTTTCTTAAGAGTCTCTCCTAAACGAGTGGGTACTAGACTCCAAGGTAAGGCTATCGCGCCAAGGCCCAGCAAGGTTTTCAAAAACACTCTGCGCGTCTGCATCTAAAGCTTTCGAAGAGGAGAATGACTATGTCTATACGTATCGATGCCCCACATAAAATTCCAGCTCCCAATCTCGATTCTCAAAGCTCCCTTGATCGAAGCAGTGAGTTTAGTGGTATTTTATCGCAAACTCAAAAGATAAAGCGAATTGAACTCCAATCTTTCCTCAACCGCCTTGGAGCGCAGGGCAAGAAGTTAGCGGAAACACTCTCGCTCCGGGATCTGAAAGATTTCCGTGATATGGTTAAATCGTTTCTTCGTTCCAGCTTTGGACAAAGCCGGAAAATGCAGGATGAGACGTCTTGGGATTTGCAAGGGCGGCCCAAGGTCATGGCGAGAATCGCAAAAATCGATCACGCATTAGATGAACTCGGGAAACAACTCCTTGATCAGCAAGCCAAACCCCTTGAAGTCCTAACGAAGATCGATGAGATTCGAGGCCTGATCGTCGACCTCCTAGCCTAAAATATTATACTTACCTATTCGCTAAGGCAAGCTAGATATCTTCTATTTAGCACCTAGCCCGCTTATATTTTTCCATATAGAAAGAAGGTGTCACTCCTTTGACCTACGCACCCATGCTAAATACCTACGAGGACTTTGTCAAGGCCTTCCACCCTAAGAGTGGACTAGATCTTAAGTTTTATAAGCAAAACCAGATGCAACGACGAATCCTGAGTTTTATGAACTCCCACGGTCACCCCACCTATCCTGGGTTTCTCCAAGCCTTAGGCATGGATCCCGTCTTGTATGACGCCTTCTTCAAACATTTGACGATTAACGTGTCTCAATTCTTCCGGGATTCTAACCAGTGGAAAACGTTACGGGAAACCATGATTCCCCTTCTCCTTCAAAGTAGTGTTTCTTTGAAGCTGTGGAGTGCTGGATGTTCGGGGGGGCAAGAGCCTTACTCCTTAGCTATGACCATGATGGACTATTTTCCGAAGGAAACGTTTACCGTCTTGGGTTCCGATATTGATGTCAATGTGATCAAACAAGCCAAAGTAGGTCTCTATAAACAAAATGACTTTGCCAGCACACCACCGGAAGTCATAAAAAAGCACTTTACCCCTGTAAATACTGGCTTTCAAATCGACGATCTGGTTAAACGGCAGGTTACGTTCCAGCAGCAAAACTTGCTGACAGATCGGTTCCAAACTAGTTATGATTTCATCGCGTGCCGTAATGTTGTGATATATTTTACGGATGAAGCCAAGGAAATCCTCTACAAAAAGTTTGTGGCTTCCTTACGCCCGGGTGGCATTCTTTTTACTGGCAGCACAGAACATCTCTTCGGGATGAACCAACTAGGGCTTAAATCGATCTCCTCTTTCTTTTACCAAAAACAATAACCGTTACGTCAAAAAGATCTCTCACTACTTCAGTGAGAGATCTATAAATTATGCGATTCTAGATTAGCCAGCGTTCATATCAAGTATTCTTTGTCTAACTTGTCGGACATACTTTTTCATAGTGTTGAATGAATTCCTCTAACGGATAAGTAACCCCTTTACCTTTGAATTCCAACGATATCTGCTGTTCATTTGGATTATAACCGATGAACTTCATCCCAAGTAGTTTCGCCATTTTAGATAACTCAATCCTTGCGCCGCGCCCAAAGTCCTTTAATTGCATCCATTTACACGCTCCTTTTTCTTGTCTTGATGACTCCAAAAAGATAATGAGTGGGTCATGTGGAATGCTCTTCAATTGAGTCTTATACTTTATTTTATCATATCTTATTCAAGTCGTTGTTGCAACTTTCTATATTAGATAATTTTCTTGCATCCTTATATTTCCATCCCTCCAAAATGGCGTTTTATATAGATGTTATGTTACGCTCCTTAGTTTTCTCTGACAGAGGTTCGATTATACCGGAATATAAAAGAGCAGGCTGAAAAATAGCTCAGATTAACCCATTGTTTTACCTTTTTAATTATTAGTATAATGTCGAATCTGCTTTTCCAAGTGCTCTTCCATGATGGCTTTTAACTGATGATCTTTCTTCGTACAAGTTCTCTTTAACCGGTACTGGTTCACCGGGGTCACTCCGCTAGTATCAGCACTAGCTTGTACCCTCTCAACGGTGCTATTAAGGCTCAAGTTAGTAAGGATACTAGTTTTCATCGAGGTTTTCAAATTGTTGTTAGCCATGAAATAATGCCTCCTTTTAATAGAAATCAAGTTCACTCCAGGCGTCTTCAGCTGCGGCTTTTAAATCTTCCCATGCATCGCCCCTAGAATTCTTAAGTTTTCCATATTTCTTAGCAAACATATTCCTCATATTATCTAGATTTTCCACTTGGGAAAGATACTCCTCTTTCATGTCCTCCTGAATTTCTACAACTCTTGCTTTCATTTCGATTAAGCTTATATTATATTCTGTTAGATCTTCTTCATGTTTCTTCATAACCATCGTTCGCTTTTCCATAGTTCATTGCACCTTCTCCATTTATTAACTGATCTTATGACGCTTCATGTGCTGTCTGAAAGAACATTAATGAATGAGGGCTCAATCGAGTTCTGCGAATTGTCTTAATATATTGACTATTGTTGTACATACCTATTGTATAACAATATACTAATTTTTACAGTAAAATTACATTATTATACTTTCTTTTTTATGGAATGCTGGGAAAAAGATAATCTTGTGCAAACCATCCCGTGCAACAACTTAAAGAAAGGGGTGGTCTTTCGAGCGACGAAACAAAAAATGTTCGAAGGTATGAAAGCAAAAAAGAAGTACTCACTACTTACGATCATAGCGAATACTTCAGACCAATTTACCATATCAAGTTTAGCGTGCCTGACCCTTTCCCGATAAACCAGACACCAAAGAGTTAGTGTTTTCGCCCGAAATCTTAACTATCCTTAAAATTTCATTTCTTGTGATATCTTCAGGCTACTAGCTCCTTAGTTTGTGAAGCCAAGCTCTTGTAATAAAGC
>DASRMG010000124.1:0-9708 GCA_035648035.1 Desulfosporosinus sp.
TTGTTGTTTCCACTGAACCACCGATATCGATTGGTAATCTATCCGGTTCTTGAAAATTTAATGCTTTTCTAACTCTCTCCCTAGAATTCATAATTCAACTTCCTCCTTATTATCCGAGTATCTCGGTAAACCAGATTGATAAGGTTCAAATCATTTGCCTTGGCCTTTCATTCCTTTTCCTCTAACTATGTATTTTTAATCTAAGTCTTAGCACCAATTAAAGCACAGTTGTCTCAGCTTTAATTGTTTTATTATGTTAATCACCGCCTTTTGTAATAAGGACTGAGTCAAAGCTTGCCCCTGAATGCAGCATGCTGTATACAGGTATTTAGATAAAAATTCAGTTGCATTGATGCAACTAATTTTTATTTTCCTGCAAATGCCGAAAATCACTAGTCTTTTTAAATTTCTGAATATACAAATCTTCAGCAGTTTCTAAATGTATCCGCACGTTTTCGTATGCTTTCCATTTATTTCCACTTACTATTTCTTCATAGATATTCAAGTGTTCCCTCATTGCAGCTTCTTTTCTGCCAGGTACTTCAAAACTAATCAATCCCAGCATTTCAATACGCGACCGTAAATTCTTAATGACTTTAATGAAATAACTGTTACTAGAGAATTCGACAATTTCATTATGAAAATCTTTATCTATTTTCATAATATCGTAGACCGCCGCCTCATTATTGTTAATTAAGTTTTTTTGAAGGTCGCTGTATTCGCCAATTTTTTTAATTACAACCTGGGCCTTCTCAGTCTTATAGTTCTCTGCAAGGAACATTGAACAATACCCTTCTATTGCTTTCCGAGTTTGAAAAATCTCTAATGTTTCTTCTAACGAAATTGATTTAACCATAAATCCTCTGCTTGGGAGAGTTTCTATTAAGCCTTCTTGACGTAGTTTTATTATTGCCTCTCTTACAGGTGTTCTAGATGTACCAAGAAATTCCGCAAAATAATTTTCAGAATATATTTCTGATTTATTAAGTCTTCCTTCAATAATTGCAACTTTTAGATAATCATAAACTTGTTCCATCAGAGTGATTTTATCTAAGATGATCATAGCACCAACTCCCAAAACCAGTATACTGCATACTGCATAATTCTGTCAATTAAAAATATTTAATATTAAGAATAATATATACTAAATATATTTATTCCGGCAAATCAACTTCTTCTCGTCTTATTGACGATTTCCTTCCTTTATGATACTGTACAAATTAGAATTTATCTAAAATACAGAAACTTATGGAAATTAGGTTTTTTTCAAAGATTTTACGTAGTTTAGTCGAATCTTGTGCTATTAACTTTGAGGAGGTTGTTGAGAATGAGACGGATTGGATTTATTGGTTTAGGCACCATGGGACTACCCATGGCTAAGCGCCTTTTAAAAGCGGGCTACCAACTCTCAATTTATAATCGATCTTTGGGGAAAACCAAAGAGTTGGAGTCTCTCGGAGCCCAGGTTGCTGCTTCCCCTGAAGATGTGGCACGTGAAAGCCAAGTAGTATTTACAATGCTCGCTGCCGATCAGGCTGTAGAAGAGGTCATTTTCGGACCACGCGGAATTGCCATCGGTGCTGCCACGGGTATGATCGTCATCGATTGCAGTACTATCTCACCGACGACGAGCAAACGAATCGCTGAACAATTGAAAAGTGCGGGAGTAGAAATGTTAGACGCACCGGTTACGGGCAGTGAACCGCACGCCATCGAAGGTACTCTTGCATTCCTAGTTGGCGGAAACCGAGATGTATTTGCTTCCTGCGAGCCGTTGTTCAATATACTAGGTCAGAAAGCAAGTTACTTAGGGGGAAACGGATCCGGAACGTATGCTAAACTGGCCCATAATGCAATGGCCGCTATGAACCTTTTGTCCCTCGCAGAGGGAATGATTATGGTGACTAAAGCAGGAATTGACCCCGAATTATTTGTCCAGGCTATTGGTGCTGGTGGGGCCAATAGTAAAATGATGGAGATGAAAACTCCAAAAATCCTGGATCGCGATTTTCGAGCACATTTTGCTATTAAATTAATGCAAAAAGATCTGCGCTTAGCATTGCTTCTTGCGGACGAACTTAAAATTCCAGTACCCGTTTTATCAACTGTCAAGGAGATGTTACAAATTTCTATAACCCAAGGCCACGAGGATGAAGATATTTGTTCAGTCATTAAAACCTATGAAGAATGGTCCGGAATTGAGGTTAAGAAGTTAGTCGCGATTGAGTAGCCAAATAGAGGGCGTAACGAAACTTTAGTTTCGTTACGCCCTTTGAGTTTTGGTTAACTCGTTAAGTTTTCTTATAAATCTTAGTCTCTATTCTTGATAATTGCGCCTTTGTCCGCGCTTTCCACTAGTCGTAGTATAGGTTTAAATAGCCGCTCGTAATCTTTTTGGTGGGCTTGGTCCAGTGGCTCAAGCGTTCTTGAATCTCTTCATCACCGACCATGAGTTCCGGTCTAGTTCTGCAAGGAGTGGGTGCGCCAGATTTTTGAGATTGGAGTTATTCATGATGGCTCCGGAGAGAAGGAAAAGGCGCGTTCCAATCTTATACTTTCCGGTACTGCCACTGTGCTCAATCAATCTACGCTGAATTAATGTATTTAGCAATCGATGTGTCGTGCTAGGAGTAAGTCCAATTTTTTCACTGAGCTCGACCAAATTCCATTCTGTTTTGATTTGAACAAAACATTCTAGAATATCAAGCGCTCGATTTACGCTCTGAACCGTATTATTGCTCATAATCACGTTAGCCTTTCCACCATGCGAAAATGATTTCCATAAAGAGATTATATTACTGTATTCGTGATCCTTCGCCAAATTCCTTTATGTTTATAAAATTTTCAAGCAGATTGAATTCGCAGTGAAACTCCTCCGTGTCCCGCGCGCTAATAGACTAGGGGTTGCCTACGTTCCGAAGCACCCCTAGTCTATAATAATTAAACCCTTCTTAATTCTTGAACAAGGTTTGGTGGTCCTGCTTTAGTTCCACTTTTGATCTGCAAGACGGATATAAGAGTCATAGCGCACCTTAGCACACTTTTCGGCATATGAAAAAAGCTCTTCAGCCGTATCAGGGAAGGTATTGAACAAGGAGGTATAACGCACTTCACCCATAAGAAAGTCACGCAAGGGTTTAGTTGGTTTCTTGGAATCCATTGTAAACGGGTTCTTACCTTTCTCTTCCAACTCTGGATTGAAGCGATAGAGGTGCCAGTATCCGGTTTCAACGGCTTTTTTAGCCTCATTAACGCTATTTGACATACCCGCTTTTAATCCATGGTTGATACAAGGGGAATAAGCAATGATGAGCGAAGGGCCTTTATAGGCTTCTGCTTCTTTGATCGCTTTAATGGTTTGAGCCATGTTTGCGCCAAGAGCAATCTGAGCAACATAGACATAGCCATAACTCATCGCCATCATACCAAGATCTTTTTTTCGACTTTTCTTTCCCGAGGCAGCGAACTTTGCTACAGCAGCAGCTGGCGTTGCCTTTGAAGACTGGCCTCCAGTGTTTGAATATACTTCAGTATCCAAAACGAGAATATTCACATCTTCGCCCGAAGCCAGGACATGATCTAAACCGCCAAAACCGATATCATAAGCCCAACCATCTCCACCGACGATCCATTGAGATTTTTTAACAAGTTGATCTTTCTTAAGTAGAATCTCCTTAAGCACTATATTATCTCCCTTATAATCATCAAGGAGAGCAAGGATTTTCTCTGTTGCCGCTTTGGAGGCTTCAGCCTCGTCCATTCCTTCAATCCACTCTTGGAAAGCCCTTTTAAGTTCACTGCTAACTTCCATCTCCAACGTTTCATTCATAAGCGCCATAACTTTTTCACGTTGCTGACTACCCGCTAAGAACATGCCATAACCGAATTCAGCGTTATCCTCAAAGAGCGAGTTTGCCCACGCTGGACCTTTACCTTCTTTATTAGTAGTGTAAGGTATGGAAGGAGAACTACCACCCCAAATGCAACTACACCCCGTTCCATTAGCAAGCATCATACGATCACCATAGAGCTGGGTAAGGAGTTTAACATAAGCTGTTTCGCCGCAACCTGGGCAAGCCCCGTTGAATTCGAGGAGTGGCTGTGCAAATTGGCTCCCTTTAACTGTGGTTACATCATAACGTTTGCTCTTATCAGTTAGGGTAAGAGCATATTCCCAGTTTTCAGTTTGCTCCTCAATTTGTTGAGCTGTAGGCATCATTTCCAGAGCCTTTTCCTTGGATGGGCAGGTTTCCACACAGTTCCCACAACCCGTACAATCCTGGGTGCTGACTTGTAGTCGAAATCGGAGATCTGCCACTTCTTTGCCGATTGCCTTTATTCCGACGAAGGTTTCTGGTGCCGTTGCCACTTCCTCTTCATTCATCAAGAACGGACGAATAGTTGCATGCGGACAAACATAGGAACATTGATTACATTGGATACAATGTTCAACCTAAACCCCAGAACTTACAAGCAATCGTTCCTTCCGGAGCAGTATCAATAATTTCGTCCTCTGGTAAGGATTTGTTGGTAACGTCATCAACAATTCCAATGGTAAAACTGTTTTTAGGGTCAGCTACACTGAGGTTCTTAAAGACTGCCAGAATTTGAGAAGGCGTGGTGTCTTTAGAACCTAAGCCGTAGCGCCCTCCAACAATAATGGGCTTAGGCTCACTCGTGTAGAAGGCACTTATAATATCAAGATAGAGTGGCTCACCAGCAGAACCTGGCTCTTTCGTACGATCAAGAACAGCAATTGATTGAACCATCTTCGGCATAACCTTGAATAAGTATTTGGCGGAGAACGGACGATAAAGGTGAACTTTTACAACGCCTACCTTCTCCCCTTTGGCCATTAAATAATCTATGGTTTCCTCTATGGTATCGCAGACGGAGCCCATCGCAAAAATGACACGATCAGCGTCTTCAGCCCCATAATATTGGAAAGGATGATATTCGCGGTCTGTAATTTTTTTATATTCTTCCATATAATGTTCAACAATATCAGGGATAGCATCATAGAAGGGATTCGCAACTTCACGGCTTTGGAAATAAATATCCGGGTTCTGAGCTGTTCCACGGAGTACGGGATGTTCCGGGTTTAACGCTCGTTCACGGAAGGCTTGAACTGCATCACGGTCTAAGAGCTTGGCAACATCTTCATAGTCGGTTACTTCAATTTTTTGAATTTCATGGGAGGTACGGAAGCCATCAAAAAAATGAAGAAACGGTACACGCGCTTTAATCGCGGCTAAGTGAGCGATGAAACCTAAGTCTAAAGCTTCTTGAACACTGTTAGAAGCAAGTTCAGCGAAACCAGTTGCACGGACGCTCATGACGTCTTGGTGATCCCCGAAAATACAAACTGCATGAGTAGCTAAAGCACGGGCACTCACGTGAAATACCCCGGGCAGTAATTCGCCAGCTATTTTATACATGTTCGGAATCATGAGCAATAAGCCTTGAGAAGCAGTATATGTCGTTGTAAGCGCACCACCTTGGAGGGAACCATGTACAGCTCCAGCAGCGCCGCCTTCAGATTGCATTTCTACAACCTTAACGGTTTGACCGAAGATATTCTTTTTTCCATGAGCAGCCCACTCGTCGACCAATTCTGCCATTGTAGATGAAGGTGTGATGGGAAAGATGGTTGCGACTTCAGTAAATGCATACGATGCATACGCAGCTGCTTCATTGCCATCCATAGTTTTTACTTTTACCATTAATTTAACCTCCCTATAAGATAAGGAAAAATTTAATTTGAGATCCATTTTTTAATGGAAAACTAGGCAAGGATCTGAAATTCCAGGAGGTTTTGTTCCAAAATAATGAACAGTAGATAGCTACCCTTAATAACATGATTTTGCACTGGTGCTTTCCATGCTTGCCGTCGACGAGCTAGCTTTTCTTTGTCAACGTTCTGCGTTCGTCTATCATGATTTAAAGACTGCCCCGGACATTGCCGACGATACCATATTGGCATACCGCTGGAGATAGCTACCCTTCTTAACATGGTCCTGGACTGGCGGCTGCCATAATGCCCGTCGGCGAGTTAACTCCTGGTCGTCCACATGCAGTTGAATTTTCCCTGAAGTAATATCAATTTCGACAATGTCACCTTCCTCTATAAGCGCAATTGGGCCGCCCTCCGCCGCCTCTGGCGAAATATGTCCTACCGCGGCGCCGGCTGTGGCGCCGGAGAAACGCCCATCTGTTATCAGGGCAACTTCCTTAGATAAACCCATGCCAACGATAGCAGAGGAGGGTAATAGCATCTCCCGCATTCCTGGCCCTCCTTTTGGACCTTCATAGCGCACAACAACAACGTCGCCTGGATTGATTTTACCTCCATATATTGCTGCAACCGCTGGTTCTTCTTGCTCAAACACCCTTGCCGGTCCTTGATGATGCATCATCTCTGGTGCTACCGCGGCGCTCTTACAGATTGCACCTTCTGGAGCAAGATTTCCGTAAAGTATCTGCAGACCACCCTTAAACGAATAAGGATTAGACATTGGTCGGATGACATCCTCATCAATTACCTTAGCCCCTTGCACGTTTTCCCCGATAGTCTTGCCCGATACAGTCAGGGCGTCCTTGTGAATCAGCCCGTTTTGAGCAAGGACGTTCATCAGCGCTGCGATCCCGCCAGCACGGTGCAGATCGGCAGGATAGTGGCCGCCTGTCGCTGGTTTCATTTTTACTAGGTACGGATTGGTCTGGGCCTTCTTGGCAAACGTATTGATGTCGAAATCAAGCCCTGCTTCCTTGGCCAATGCGGTCAGGTGCAGAACCGTATTGGTAGAACCGCCGATGGCCAAATCAACTGCGATAGCATTCTCAATAGCCTCTAAAGTGATGATGCTGGAAGGAAGAATATTCTTATGGAACAGCTCCATAATCTTTTTACCTGTTTCTTTTGCCAGAGCAAGCCTTCTTCCCGAGGCTGCCGGAGCGGTGCTGCCAGGCAAAGCCATACCCAATGCCTCGGTCAAGAAATTCATTGAGTTTGCGGTTCCAAGCAAATTGCATGCTCCACATCCCGGCAAAGCGTCCCTTTCTCTTCTCCCCAGTTCTCCCAAAGTAATAAGCCCTCTTGCGACTTCCCCCTGAGCAGCCATCAGGTCGGTGAACCCGATTTCTTCTCCATCCACACAGCCTGTTGCCATGGTGCCACCGCTGATCATAATAGAAGGAATATTCAGCCTTACTGCCGCCATAAGTAAACCAGGCGTGATTTTGTCACAGTTCGTGACAAGCACCATGGCGTCATATTGATGCGCATTGACCATACATTCGACTGAATCACAAATGAGTTCCCGGCTGGCAAGCGGATAATGCATGCCGTAATGGCCCATGGCGATGCCATCGCATATCCCTATAGTTGAAAACTCAATTGGGATTCCTCCTGCGGCAAGAACTCCTTCCCTGGCCGCTTTGGCGATGCTGTCAAGGTGCATGTGACCAGGCATTGTTTCGTTGTGGGTGTTGACAATGGCAATCAAGGGTTTTTTGTCTAGATCTTCAGGCAAATGCCCCATTGAATAGTACAATGCACGATGGGTTGCCCGCTCCAAACCCTTAGTTGTGATATGACTTCTCATGCAAATCAATCCTCCTCGTATAATATTAGCCTCTCGGCATTCGGCATTCGGCTCGTTGCGAATTGCCTGTAAAAATACTGAATTATGTTCCACAATAGAGAACGACTGTTTCGATTTTACGGATAAAATATTATTCCCTCACTATGCTCTCTTTTAGTATAATTCGACACTTATTAGAAAATTCCTGCTACATTCCAAACACTTTTCAAATAATTTTCTTTTTATAAACAATATCCAAGTCCCCTTTTACTAAATACCCCTGGATCGCTCGGTTCAAGAGAGCGAAATAATTTTGAGGACTCAAAAATCCTACATTAATAACTATAACCTACTTATTATAACCAAGTCGGATAGAAATTTCTTTAGTGCTTTTTTTTAGTAATGCAACGAATTCAGGAAGTACTTCGTCTGTTAAACGGACCTTAGGACTGGCAATACTAACTGCAGCCACGACTTTTCCAGTAAAGTTGAATATAGGAGCCGCTACACATCGGAGTCCAGTCGCAATCTCTTCATCCTCAAAAGAGTATCCCTGTTCCTTAATTATTTGCATCCGTTTCATCAAAATTTTCGGATCAGTAACTGTATTTTCCGTACGCTGAGTCATCCGCCCTTTATTCACTATCGAGGTAAGAATATTATTAATTTCATCAGGAGTATAATAGGAAATAATAGCCCGTCCTAATGCAGAACAATAAACTGGTACGCGTGTTCCTACCTCTAGTCCCATGCGCAACGGTTCTAGACTTTCTATACGCTCTATGTAAATTACCTCTCCGCCATCCAATACGCCTAGATTAACCGTTTCCTTGGTATCCCTAGCTATCTGCTCCATATAGGGATTCGCAATCTTACGAATTCCTAGCCTGTTAACGACTTTGTTGCCCATCTCAAATAGCTTAAGACTCATTCTATATTTTTCAGTTTCTGTCTGTTCAACATACCCATTGATCCGCAAAGTAGTAATTAATCGATGAATCGTTCCTTTTCCAATCCCAAGTTCTCTATTCAAATCAGAAATCCCAATCTCATCGACTCGACCCAAAGCTTCCAAAACGGCTAATGCTTTATCTACAGAATGCACCGTATCCTTTGTTAACTTCACCATTCTATCTCCTTAAATAAGTTTATAATTCATAGAAAACATAATTATATCATTAAAAACAAGCAAAAAATAGTTAATTGTATAAAGCGGGGAACCTAAGCCATACCCAATTTGCCGAACACCAGGATCAAAATCAAGTAAAGCAATAACCTGATCTGATATTATTCTTGCTTCCCTTTCAGGTGCTCCATTTCTCCTTGGACCGGCAATCAATGATGAAGAAAAACTATGAGCAGATATAACTGCATTCTGATATTTAATCCCCATAAATCTTCTCATAAGACTGGTGGCATGATTTCTACGTCTGGTGCAGGTGCAGTTTCAGTTAATATTGGGGTATCTATTTCTTGTCCACTTGATAAGGTCTATTTCTTCAGATGTAAAATTTCTTCCTGAGAAGGTTCTGATAGTCTTATCCATAGGTCTCCCACCTACCTTTCCAAGACTACCATACCATATTGATTTGTGTAAGTTCAGGCATGTTTTGCTCTACCCCTCACGTTTCATGCGGGATGTAAAGTTATGCTTCAGCTCTGACAACTGAAAGCCTCTCCACACTGGCTCCAGAGTAGGTGTGATCGGGTGTATGGTGATTTAGCGAGGATTTAGTTAAATTCACCACGCATAGTGAGGTTTTGGACACAAAGTTTCCCCCCCACTGATTTCAAGATGCGTGCCGGTTATGTCTCTCTTGACACTAAATCAAAAGGTATGAGTCTAACTGCTAATTCAAGCAATATGACTCATACCTCTTTGATTTTAATAATCCACTCCAGAGCTAAGGTCGCTCTTGCCCTGTCCTCTATGCACATGATCTAAACGTTCAATGTTTATTTTTGCTCTTCTTTTTCCAGCAATGCCCAAAATTCAGCGGCTTCCTCGTCCTTCATTTTGTAAGTATGTTCCCCATCGACTGGGAAAACACCCTCACGGGTTTCTTTAGCAAAGTCTTCAAAGGCCTTAACTAGTACTTCTCCTACATGGGCATATTTCTTCACG
>DASRMG010000125.1:0-5709 GCA_035648035.1 Desulfosporosinus sp.
TTTTTGTCAGGGTTCCTTACGTTGTTTACTATGACTACGTTGTTTATTTGGTATAGTTAAGCTGTAAACACAGTAAAGAAATAAGGGATAGTTCGTTCATAGACTACTATGACTACTATCCTTTTTCTTAGTATAGTTAACAAACGTCGTCCGCTCCCTTAAGGGGTCGTACCCCACAACGATTCGACAAAAGTTGCAGATCTTGTAACAAAATAACTTGGCGTTCGTACTTTACATATTAGGGACGTAAATATGTAGCTAGTTTGAAAGATGAGTATTTATGTAAATTTAGATCATCAAGAATTCCCCTTGATCGTTATACATATATTCAAGAATAAGATGTCATGGGCATAATAGAAATCACTTTGATAATCAAGCCATCGCCCGAAAAATTTTGCCTTTGTGGTGAAAGTCATACGATTATTTGGTATAATATGAGAGTACTCGGCGTAACATTTCGCTGCCGCTCAGCGTTACGCGCAGGTTCCAGGTACCTCGTTTTCTTCAGAATTTCGACATTTTACTGATCTCTTTGGGGTTGCGCACCACAATGATTCAACATTCTTAAATTATATAGAGCTCCCGTGGAAGGGGCCAACAATATAATACGGCCCAGATACAAGATACCTAGTTCTGTTTGCGCGTTGGTCTCGCTCCGATCCGATCAGTGCCTCCATAGTAATCAGAGAACCAGGTTGCCAGCTTTTCAACTGTTGCTACCTGGTTCTTTTTGCGTTTACTTTTAAAATACACCCCTGACTGAAAAGGATGGCTTTACAAAAGGTATTTTTAATTTCACTTGAACTTGAAGTGTTTCTGAAATCTTTACATTCTTATTAATATAAATTTTAATCCCTTGGTATTCATACTCATCGTAAGTACCCAGTTTTTCATCTTTAGGTTTTGATACCCCTGACCAGAGGCTTTTTGTAATTCCTGATCAGGTATTACAGATAAATTGAGTAATAAAAAAGGCACCAGTGCTTTCTTTAATAGCACTTATAGTTTTTGAATTGATATCAAACTTCATATTCTTTGCACCCCCCCTATACCCGTGTGGAGTATAAAAATATTATAGTCTAATTTTGATAAGTATGCAATTGCTCGGGCAAGAGCTCTTCCGCTCGGTGGATCCCTTGCCAAAGGGGTTACCCCACAACGATTCGACAAAAGTTACAGACCTTGTAACTAGGCTCTCTTAGTTTATCGTAATTTCAATCGTCAAATGACTGAGAAAGCGGCTCGTTAAGAAATAGAGTGAATATAGAATTAAATGAGCAGGAATATGGGAAATCATGGCGAATATTTACTGAAAGTGAGGCGCTGAGGAGGGTGACATATGGCCCGAAAGGCTAGAATTTGGTGGCCTGGAGCAACGTATCATGTAATGTGCCGTGGGAACCATCAACATGAGATATTTCGAGATGATGAGGATCGAGAAGTATATCTGAGTGTCCTCAGACAGGTGCAGTCTACACATCCTTATATTCTACATACATATTGTCTGATGACGAATCATGTGCACCTGCAGCTTGAGACTAAAGAGGTTAAGTTAGGTGCGATTATGAAGATGATTAATATGAAGTATGCCATATATTTCAACAAGAAATATCACTTTGTGGGTCAATTGCTTCAGGGACGTTATCGATCAGAGATGATTGATAATGACAGATATTTCTTAGCAATTAACCGCTATATTCATCTTAATCCAGTTAAGGCTAATATGGTCGAGCGCCCGCTAGAGTACGCGTGGAGTAGTTGCCAGACCTATTTTGCAGAGCTCCCTAATCTTCTCGTAGAGAAGGGAAAAATACTGGGGCATTTTGGCGAACCACAAATTCTGCGGTATCAAGCTTTCTTAGAAAAAGGAATCTGTCACACCGTCGAAGACGCTGGAACATTACCAGAACGACTTATGTTAGATATTGGCTTGGAGTGCGAAGAATATATTGAAGGGGTAGAATAATGGCGACTGTTGTCAACTCATTTGCCTTAGATGGGGTGAACGCTTACCCGGTGATTGTCGAAACCGTCACGCTGCATGGTCAGCCTTCGGTAAATATCGTGGGACTAGGGGATGCTGCCGTTAAAGAAGCTGCTCAACGATTACAAGCTGCACTGAGTTGTGGTGTCTTTGATTTCCCTAAACTTAAGGTCGTGATTAACTTGGCGCCGAGTGGGATGAAAAAAAGTGGATCGCATTTTGATCTTGCAATGGCGGTCAGTCTTTTACATGAAGATGGTCAGATTCTTGCTATCAAAGAGGACCTTATGGGGATTGCTTTCATCGGTGAGCTTTCACTGAATGCTGAACTTAGACCTGTCAGAGGGGTACTACCTATGGCTATTGCGGCGAGAGAAAGCGGCTTAAAGAAGCTCTTTGTTCCGGTCGAAAATTATGGGGAAGCAAACCTTGTAAAGGGCATTGAGGTCTATGCCTTCAAAACCTTATTTGAGGTGGTCGATTACCTTCGGGGAACCCTTGAGTATCAGCCACCTGTGTTCAGCCAAGCTGTGCGGCCACCTTCTGCGACAGACGGGTTAGACTTCTTCGATGTGCGTGGACAAGAGGTGCTGATTGAATATACGGTAGTAGCTGTTGCTGGAGGCCATAATATCCTTATGATTGGGCCGCCTGGCTGCGGTAAATCTATGATTGCCAAGCGGATTCCGACGATCATGCCGGTACTGAGCGAAGAGGAAGCACTTGAGATCACGAGAATTTACAGCGTAACGGGGCATTTAAGAGAGTGTGGCTACTTAATTCAAGATAGGCCGTTTCGCACACCCCATCATAACGCTTCAACAAATGCTCTCGTTGGCGGCGGAAGCCCGGTAGTGCCGGGCGAAATATCACTCGCCCATAATGGCGTTTTATTCTTAGATGAGATCGCAGAATTCAATAAGAAGGCTTTAGACGCTCTGCGGCAGCCGATGGAAGATAAAGTGGTCACAGTTTCTAGGGTTAATAGCACGGGCACATTCCCCGCCAATTTCATGCTTGTTTCAGCCATGAATCCCTGTCCGTGCGGGTATTACGGGCAAGCTCGGTGCCGCTGTACGGATTATGAAGTGCTAAAATACAGGCAAAAAATTTCTGGGCCCATTTTAGACAGGATTGAAGTTCATAAATATGTTCAGTCCGTCAGCTTTCTGAACCCTTCAGAAGAAGATCATGGTCCGCGTTCTGCGGATCTTCGGGAACGTGTCCAAAAGGCTCGTGATATTCAACAGCTTCGGTTTGCAGGAGTCCCGTATATTAATTCGAACGCTCAAATGAACGAAGCGATGATCAAAGAGTTTTGTAGTTTGGATTCTGATAGTAACCGGCTGTTGAGTCTGGCGTTTGAGAAGTTTCAGTACAGTGCCAGAACTTATAATAAGTTCTTAAAAATAGCCAGGACGTTTTCAGATCTGGACGCTTCAGAGCACATTCGTAAGCAAGATGTTAGTGGTGCTTTGATGGCAAGAGATATGGATAAGGATCGCAGTGGCATGCTTGTTGTTTGAAACAAGGAGGTTGTGTAAGGTGAACATTTATTGGCTCTGGCTTGCAGCGCTTAAAGGAGTCGGGCCAGTAACCCTGAGATATTTGGTGATGAGATTGGGTTCACCTGAGGCAGTATATACAGCAACACAAGCGGAGTTAGAGGGCACGGAAGGTCTCCGTAGACAGGTTGTAGAAGCAATCTTGGAGAGCCGCTCACTGGATCAAGCGAAGCGGACAGAAGAGCTCATGCTACGGCAAGAAATTAAGCTGCTGACGTTTGTTGATCCTCTTTACCCGACCAGCGTCAATAGCTTCGCGAACCAGCCCGCCGTCCTTTACTACAAAGGGACTCTTCGTCCAGCGCAGGCCAGAGTGGGGATTGTAGGGAGCCGTCGCTGCACGACGTATGGGAAACAAGTGGCGGCTGAGGCGGCAACTTTCTTAGCTGACCAAGGAATCACGGTGGTCAGCGGATTGGCCAAAGGAATTGACAGCTACGCTCATACAGCTTGCTTAAAGGCAGGTGGGTATACTCTGGCCTTTATTGCCAATGGACCAGACATTTGTTATCCGGCAGAACATCGTTTGCTCATGGATCAGATTATTGAAAATGGAGCCGTACTTTCTCCCTATCCTCCTGGTACGCGTCCTAGGCAGGAGTATTTCCCTTTGCGCAATCGTCTTCTAAGCGCATGGGTTGAGCAACTTTTGGTGGTTGAGGCAGGGGCGCGAAGTGGTGCACTCATCACGGCCAACTATGCACTGGAACAACATCGAAGAGTGTTGGCCGTACCCAATAGTATCTACTCACCGGAGAGCTACGGGACTAACCGTTTGTTACAGTCGGGTGCTGAACTATATCTTGAGCCGAAACAGCTAGTGAATAAAGTCCATGAGTTGCCTCAACAGCTATCCCGAGATATTGGCACCTCTGAGTTACCAATACAAGCAAATGCTACTAGAAAAAGAACTGAACCAGAAAAGGAGATTTCTTCTCCACAGGAGCAGGCGATCTTAGAACGTCTATTTGCTAACAACTCTGAGAACCCAGTAGCAATCAGAGATTTTCTTGATTTAGTTGACGGAAATCTTAAGGCGCTGCTTACGCTACTCTGTTCGATGGAACTGGAAGAAAAGGTGATTATTTCAGGTCAAACCGTAAAATATTTCCAGAAATAATCCTTGGAAGCCTACACATTAAGGCTCTCCGTCGGTTCAAACATCAGCTTATATTCAAAGACTATTTATCGAGGAGTAATTTGGTCACCCGTGGTGATATCAACTTTAAGTGGTACGGCCAATGGCGGGTAGTTTGCTTCTAGTGCCACACGTAGCCCCGGATAGTCATCACGTTCGCGGATATCCTCAACATGTTTTACGGAGAAGGTTATATCATCATTGAGCGAACTTCTACAGAGTTTTTCAAACATTTGCCTTATGGTTCAGTAGTATTGGTATTCTTGGAGCAAAGAAACCTTTGGCAGCAATATCAGCTTTGCCTGGAAGTGCAGACCCCACATTGATTCAAAAATATTAATATATGAAGACCGCCTGGAAGCCAATTAAGTTTGACGTTTCAGGCGGCCTTTAATGTAAACAATCCAATCGGGGTAATTGGAACCTCATATGGCTGTTGGGACACTATCTAGAAAAGTTCTCCGCATGACCTTTGCAGTTTTGACAAGGAACTGTGGTATAATTTAGATGGACAGGTTAGAAGTCTGAGATGAAAAGTATAGAGGTGTGTGAAAAGATGGAACAAATCCTCACCCAAATTCTATCTGAGTTACAAGCTCTGCGTGAAGGTCAGACTCGGCATGAAGAAGATTTAGCATCTTTGAAAAAGGATGTTAGCGAGGTAAAAAGGGATGTTAGCGAGGTAAAAAAGGATGTTAGCCAAGTGAAAATAGAATTGCGCTTTGTATGGGAGGACGTGAAGAAACTAGACAATCGTCTCACCGCACAAGGAGAAGAATTGGTCATATTGAAAAGGTTAAAATAAGGATTCAACAAATCCTTAAAATATATGCTCGGGCAAGGGCTCTCCCGCTCGGTCGATCCCTTGCCAAAGGGGTCGTACCCAATGTCATCAAGCTATGTTGCCAATATTTACAATTAACTTTTTTAAACCCATGTGCATGCCTTGTAATCTGCTCAAATCGTTTTAATGAGTATTTAGTATTGGATGAGGACAGGAAGTTATCAAATACGCCTTGAAC